>NZ_JBFTNR010000293.1:0-4794 GCF_056665995.1 Stenotrophomonas sp. 05L44_2 | reverse complement strand
CACCGGCTGCGAGGCACCGAGGTAGAAATCGATGTTGCCCAGGCCGCGGATGTAGAAGCGCGGGAAGATGCGGCCGGTGGTGGTTTCCGCATACAGGCTCGGCACGCGGCCGGACAGCGCCAGCAGGGTGTCGTCGCCGCCGGCGGTGAAGTCGCGCATGCGCTCGCCCTGCACCACGCCTACCGACACCGGCACTTCCTGCAGGTTCTGCTCGCGGTGCTCGGCGGTCACGGTGATGGTGTCCAGCCCGGTCGGGGTCGGTGCACTGTCCTGCGCGGCAGCACCGAAGCTGGCAGCCAGCGCCAGGCCTGCACAGGCCAGGGCCAGCGGATGGCGACGGAAGGAAACGAAGGAGGACGACATGCCCGACGAACGGCGGGAATCGGAATGGGAAGGCATCGAAAGCTCTGAGGAGGCGTCCGTGCGGCCTGCGCTGGCCGGGCGGCAAATAGGAGGAAAACTGCGCAAGCCGCCATTATCCTCCAAATTGTTACAATTTCGTTGCGTCGTCAGGCAGCAGGGGTATCAGGCCGTTTTCGGCACAGTCCCGCCTCAGCCGTGCTGCGGTAACGGCGCCAGCGCGACCTCGACCATCGCCAGCAGGCGTTCGCGGCTGATGCCGTCTCGCGCCTGCACCGAGATGCCATGCAGCACCGTGGCGAAATGATCGCCCAGCGCCTGCACGGATAGATCGGCCGCCAGCTCGCCAGCCGCCTGCGCCTGCTGCAGCCGCGCGATGATCGCTGCCGTGCGCTGGCGGCGGTGGCCGGCCAGCCAGTCGCGCACGCCCTCGCCATCCGGTGACACGCTGCTGGCCGAGGACACCACCAGGCAGCCATGCGGACGACCGCGACGGGTGTAGGTCAACACGGCATCCCGCAGCATGCTGCCGATCGCATCACGCAGTGACGCCTGCTCCAGCGCGCGCGGCGCGAAGCCGCCCTCGCCTTCCTCGTACAGCGCCACTGCTTCGCGGAACAACTGCTCCTTGCTCCCGAACGCGGCGTAGATGCGCGCCGAGGCAATGCCAAGCGCTTCGACCAGGGCCGACATCGAGGTGCCCTCATAGCCGTGCTGCCAGAACAGCAGCATCGCCTTGCGCAATGCCTGTTCCCTGTCGAATTCGCGCGGTCGCCCTGCCATCTGCCTGCCTGCCGTTCTGAGGCGCGCAGTGTAACGCGGGTGTTGACCATCCCGATGCACGCGCCTATTCTTTGTCGACCGACAAACAATTGGAGCAACACATGCAAACCCTCAAAGGCCCCAGCCTGCATCTGGCGCAGTTCGCTGGCGACCAGGCGCCGTTCGACAGCCTGTCCGGCATCGCCGCCTGGGCGGCCGGTCATGGTTTCAAGGCCCTGCAGATTCCGGCATGGGACGCGCGCCTGTTCGACCTGGCCACCGCCGCCGACAGCCAGGACTACTGCGATGACCTGCGTGGCACCCTGGCCGAGCACGGCCTGCAGGTCAGCGAGCTGACCACCCACATCCTGGGCCAGCTGGTGGCGGTGCATCCGGCCTACGATGAGCTGTGCGATGGTTTCGCACCGGAAGCACTGCGCGGCAATCCGCAGGCACGCAGCGAATGGGCACAGCAGCAGCTGCATCTGGCCGCCCGCGCCTCGCGCCGGCTCGGGCTGCAGGACATGGGCACCTTCTCCGGCTCGTTCGCCTGGCCCTATCTGTTCCCCTTCCCGCAGCGTCCGCCGGGCCTGATCGATGCCGCATTCGATGAGCTGGCACGCCGCTGGCGGCCGATCCTCGATACCTGCGAGGACAACGGCATCAACCTCTGCTACGAAATCCATCCCAGCGAAGACCTGCACGATGGCACCAGCTTCGAACGCTTCTTCGAGCGTGTGGGCCAGCACGAGCGCTGCCGCATCCTGTTCGATCCCAGCCACTTCGTGCTGCAGCAGCTGGATTACCTGCAGTTCCTGGACATCTACCATCCGCTGATCCGCATGTTCCACGTCAAGGATGCGGAGTTCCGTCCCAACGGCCGCCAGGGCATCTACGGTGGCTACGCCGACTGGACCGAACGCGCGGGCCGCTTCCGCTCGCTGGGCGATGGCCAGGTCGATTTCAAGTCGATCTTCTCCAAGTTGGCGCAGTACGACTACGCCGGCTGGGCAACGCTGGAATGGGAGTGCTGCCTGAAGGACCAGGAAGCCGGTGCGCGCGAAGGTGCCGCCTTCATCCGCGACCACATCATCCCGGTCACCGACAAGATCTTCGACGACTTCGCCGGCGCGCCGATCAGCGCCGCCCAGATGCAGCACATGCTCGGCATCGCCTGAGCCCCCACAGGAACATCCCCATGACCAATTTCCCCACCGCTGGTGCCCCCGGCGACGACACCCTGCGCCACCACTACCTGCGTATCGACGGCCAGCGCGTGCATTGCGTCTCCGCCGGCAGCGGTCAACCGGTGCTGTTGATTCCTGGCTGGCCGCAGACCTGGTACGCCTGGCGCCACGTGCTGCATGCCCTGGCCGAGGCCGGCTTCGAAGCGATCGCGGTCGACCCGCCCGGCATCGGCGAATCCGATCGTCCCGCGCACGGCTACGACACCGGCAGCGCCGCCGCAGTACTGCACCAGACCATGCAGGCGCTGGGCCACGAGCGCTATCAGGTGGTCGGCCATGACATCGGCATGTGGATCGCCTATGCATTGGCCAGCGACCAGCCGCAGGCGGTGCAGCGCCTGGCCGTGACCGAAGCGGTGATTCCCGGGTTGGCGCCTGAGCCGGGCATCTTCGCCGCGCCGGCCGACAACATCTTCCTGTGGCACTTCATGTTCAACCAGGTGGCCGATCTTCCCGAGGCCCTCATCACCGGTCGCGAACGTGCCTACCTGGACTTCATGTTCGACCGCTGGTCGTACCGGCGCGATGCGGTGGCCAGCGAAACCTACATCGCCGCCTACAGCCGCCCCGGCGCGTTGCGTGCAGGGTTTGCCTGGTACCGAGCGATTCCGGAAACCATCCGCCAGAACCAGCTCCGCGCACAACGCCGGTTGACGATGCCGGTGCTGGCCATCGGCGCCGAGCACGCCACCGGCAATGCCCCGATGCTGACCCTGCAGCCGCACGCCGATGACCTGCGCGGCAGCGTCGTGCCGGGCTGTGGCCACTTCATCATGGAAGAAGCACCGGACGCCTTCCTCGCCCAGCTGCTGCCGTTCCTGCAGGAGGCTGAGCATGCCGCTTGAACCTGCGTTGCAATCGTTCGTGGATGCGGTGGCGGCGCAACCACTGCCAGACGATCTGCTGGAACTGCGCGCACTGAGCGAGCAGGCGCTGCCCACGCTGCAGGGTGCCACCGAGGCGGTATCGCATGTCGTGGAGCACGTCATCAGCGCGCGCGACGGCCATGCGCTCGTCGTGCGCCTGTATACGCCCGCAGCCAACGGCACCGAGCTGCGCCCTGCCCTGTTGTTCGCCCACGGCGGTGGTTGGTTCCAGTGCTCGCTGGCGGTCTATGACGGCCCCTGCCGGGCCCTGGCCAATGCCAGCGGCCATGTCGTCGCTGCCGTCGGCTATCGCCTGGCGCCGGAGCATCCGTTCCCGACGCCGCTGCACGACGTCGCCGATGCCTGGCTGTGGCTGCAGGCCCATGCCACCGCGCTGGGTCTTGATCCGGCACGGTTGGTCATCGGCGGCGACAGCGCCGGCGGCAATCTCGCCGCCGCGTGCTGCCTGCTGCTGCGCGATCAGGGACTGCCGTTGCCATCGCATCAACTGCTGCTGTACCCGGCACTGGATGCCACCATGGCCAGCGACACCTACCGCGAGTTCGCCGACGGCTACTACCTCAGCGCCGGCCTGATGCAGCGCTGCTGGCAGGCCTACCTCGGCGACGGTGACCGCCGACAGGCGCTGGCTTCGCCCCTCCTCGCCCGCGATCTGCGTGGCCTGCCGGCGGCCACGGTGCTGAGCTGTGAGTTCGATCCGCTGCGCGACGAAGCTGAACAATACGCCGCAAGCCTGCGGGAAGCGGGTGTGGACTGCACGCTGGAGCGCCTGCCGGGGATGATCCACGCCTGCATCCACTTGCGTGGTGTGTCGGCGGCGACCGACATCGCGATCCAGCGCGCGGCGGCCCTGCTGCCCTGAGCCAGGCCTGCAGCGGCGCAGAGCACCTGCGCCGCTGTGTCCGGCCCGCCCCTTTGCAGCCGGCACCGGCCAGCGCTATGCTAGGGCCGTCACGTGGCGCCAGCTCCGCTGCCCACGGGATGCAACACCCMCATGGGGCCATAGCTCAGCTGGGAGAGCGCGTCGTTCGCAATGACGAGGTCAGGAGTTCGATCCTCCTTGGCTCCACCATATGAAAAACAKAAAGCCCCGGCACTGCCGGGGCTTTMTGTTCTGGCCAGMCGCTCAGGCCGGCTCCTGCCCGCCGTCCTTGCGCGCGGGTGCACGCGAATGTGCATCGCGCACCTTCTGGTCCTGCTGGCCGGGACGCTGCTTGGCCACTTCATCCTGCTGCTTGTCCTGCCGGCTTTCCTGCACGCCCTGCTTGGCGTCAGCCTGGTCCTTGTCGCGCTCGCTCATCGAAAGCTCCGTCATCGGCGGGGGACCGATGCTCCCGGCTACGCTAGAGCGTGGGGCGTGAGCCGCAGGTCAGTCCGGCGCCAACACCGTGTGCAGCCTCGGCCTTGCGACCGCACTCGGCTCACCCCCAGAATCAGAAAGCATCATGTTTATCGGAATATGCCATGCCCTCTCGTGCGCAGTCCGCTTCGCCAGCAGCGCCAATGACCATCGACGCCGCCGATGGACGCATCCAGAT
>NZ_JBFTNR010000292.1:0-8198 GCF_056665995.1 Stenotrophomonas sp. 05L44_2 | reverse complement strand
GCACCGCACTGGGCAGCATCCTGCTGATGGTGGTGGCCGGCCTGCTGCCCTGGCTGCTGGGCCCGCGCATCGGCGTGGTGTGGCTGGTGGCCAGCAACCTGGCCGTGTTGCCGGTCTACATCCAGCCGCTGGGCTTCCCGCCGGTCATCGCCGTGCTGCAGGCCGTCGGCTACATGGGTTTTTCCAGCTTCGTGTTCGTGATCGCGCTGGTGGCCCGCCGCCAGGCCGAGGCGCGTGAGGAGCAGCGCCGCCTGAACGCCGAGCTGCGCGCCACGCGTGCGCTGCTGGCCGAAAGCGCGCGGGTGAACGAGCGCACCCGCATTTCGCGCGAACTGCATGATCTGCTGGGCCACCAGCTGACCGCGTTGACCCTGAATCTGGAAGTGGCCGGCCACCTCGCCGAGGGCCAGGCGCTGGAGCACGTGAAGCGCTCGCATGCCCTGGCCAAGCTGCTGCTGGGCAACGTGCGCGAGGTGGTCAGCCAGCTGCGCGAGACCGGCGCCATCGACCTGGCCGCTGCGCTGCGTCCGCTGACCGAGCACGTGCCGTCGCTGGACATCCAGCTGGAGATCGAGGAGCCGCTGAACGTGGAAGACCCGCAGCGGGCCCACGTACTGCTGCGCTGCACCCAGGAGATCATCACCAACACGGTGCGCCATGCCGGCGCCCGCCACCTGTGGTTGCGGGTGTACCGTGAGGTCCCGGACCAGGTCGTGGTGGAAGCCCGCGACGACGGCGTCGGGGCGGAAACGGTCAATGTGGGCAATGGTTTGCGCGGCATGCGCGAACGCCTGCAACAATGTGGAGGCCAGCTGCAGGTGGAAACCCGCCCCGGCGAAGGCTTCCGGCTGCGGGCGACGGTACCGGCAACGGTGCTGGCGGCCCTTACCCAGGTTCCTGAAGGAGTGCGTTGATGATTCGCGTCTGCCTGGTCGACGACCAAACCCTGGTGCGGCAGGGGATCCGCTCGCTGCTGGCGCTCGACGACGGCATCGAAGTGGTGGCCGAGGCCGCCGATGGCCGCCAGGCGGTCGAGCTGATCCCGCAGATCCGCCCGGACGTGGTCCTGATGGACATGCGCATGCCGGTGATGTCCGGGCTGGAGGCGCTGCAGGTGCTGTCACGGCAGGAACAGCTGCCGCCGACCATCATCCTGACCACCTTCGACGATGACCAGCTGGTGCTGGCCGGGCTCAAGGCCGGGGCCAAGGGCTACCTGCTCAAGGACGTGACCCTGGCGCAGCTGGTCGGGGCGATCCGCACGGTGGCCGATGGCGGTTCACTGGTGCAGCCGGCGGTGACCCAGCGGCTGCTGTCCGGGCTGGAGCACATGCGCAACGACTTCGTCAGCCTGGACCGGCCCGACCCGCTGACCGACCGTGAGACCGAGATCCTGCGGCTGATGGCCAGCGGTTTCTCCAACAAGGAGATCGCCAATTCGCTGGGGGTCGCCGAGGGCACGATCAAGAACCATGTGTCCAACATCCTTTCCAAACTGGGCGTACGTGACCGTACGCGTGCAGTCCTGAAAGCGTTTGAACTCCAGTTGGTGTGAGGAAAATCCTTTAGCGACAAAGACTTGGCACGTAGTCTGGGCCCGGATTCAGGGTTGCCCCCCACTTGCCCCCTACATGCCGGGTACGCGGATGCGTTACCCTTCGAATTCTTTGTGCATACAAATGCGCAGCCGGCACGGAAACCGGTGCGCCAATCCCGATAACCAATGCCCGCGAAGCCTGCTAGGATTGGCGCTTCGCTTCAATCAACCCGGCCGTGGGATCGGCCCCGGAGACTCTCTGAATGACCCGTATTATCGAGTTCCTGATCGCCTTGGGGATCGTGGCTGGCCTGTTCGTCATCATTGGCGTCTGTCTGCCGGGCGAGCGTCACATCACCGAAAGCATCGAGACCAACCGCAAGATGACGATCGTGTACGACACGGTCAGCAGTCTGCGCCGCTTCAAGGACTGGAACCCGCTGGTACTGCGCGATCCCGCCGTTGAACTGAAGCTGTCCGGCCCGGCCTCCGGCGTCGGTGCCACTCTCGACTACACCTCCAAGGACCTGGGCACCGGTTCCTGGAAGGTGACCGAAGCCGAAGAGAACAAGCGTGTTGTGATCGCCGTCGACGATGCCTCCAAGGGTCACGACAAGGTCACCACCTTCACCCTGGAGCCGACCGGCAAGGGCGGTCGCAACGTCAAGATCACCCAGGACTACTCGGTGAAGTATGGCTTCGACCTGTTCGGTCGCTACGCAGGCCTGTATGTCAGCCGCCAGATCGGCGATGACATCAAGATGGGTCTGTCGCGCCTGGCGAACATGCTGGCCACCGTGCCGAATGTCGACTACCGCACTTCCGAAGCTCCGCTGACCGATCTGGGCATCGTCGATGTCCCGGCCGAAGACCTGCTGGTCGTCACCGCCGGTAATGTTGACCGTGGCCAGGATTCCATCACCAAGTCCATCAAGGACAACCAGGAGTGGATCAAGCGCGTGATCGAGGCCAATGGCCTGGAAGCCGTCGGTCCGCTGCGTATCATCACCACCGATTTCGGTGCTGAGAAGTACGCCTTCGACATCGCCCAGCCGGTGAAGAAGAAGGGTGCCGAAGGCGTGCCGGCCGAACAGCTGACCGTCAAGATCGACGGTGGCGCTCCGGTCAAGTACGTCCGCGTTGCTCCGCACCGTTCGGCGCATGCGGCCTACACCGGTCACATGGCAGGCCTGGACGTTGCCCGCAGCGCCCTGCGCGCCTGGGCCGTGACCTCGGGTAACGAAGTCATCGACCGTCCGTACGAAACCTGGAAGGACGGCGTGGACAAGTCGTTCACCCCGGAAGCGACGTACGACATCTACTGGGCCGTCAAGTAAGCCTCGGCTGACCCATGTAGTGCTGGACACGAAAACGCGCCGCTTCCTGCGGCGCGTTTTTTTTCATCCCGAGCCCGGTGTCGGGCATTGCGCAAGGAGCTGTCATGTTCAATTCCGAACGACGCGCGCGTAAACCGTCGTTGCTGGCCTGCCTGGGGGCGCTGCTGGCAGCGGCCTCGATCGGTCTCTCGGCCTATGCCGCGCATGGCGTGTCCGATCCGCTGGCGCAGCAGCACCTGAACATGGCGGCGTTGTACGCCTTTGCCCACGGAGCGGTACTGGCCGCCCTCGGCCCCCGCGCGCAGGGCGCGATCGCGCATCTGGCGTTGTACGTGTTGCTGCTGGGCGTGCTGCTGTTCTCCGGCAGCCTGGTGGGCGGTGCGCTGTGGCAGTGGCCGACCCGGCTGGCGCCGGTAGGTGGCACCACGCTGATGGCCGGGTGGGTACTGCTGGCGATCAACGCGCTGCGGCGCTAGCCGCAACGCCCAAGCACTGGTAGCGCCGGGCCACGCCCGAGGTCGAGCGTTCCAGCACCAGTGCCACGGTTCGTAGACGATCCCATGCGGGTTGTCGCGCGGATAGCTCAGATGGAACCCGTGCGCCGCGRCATTGGCCTGCAGCCACGCAAACGCAGCGGTCGCCTCGAAGGTCTCCTCTGCCGGCGCATCCCCCGGTGTGCCGATGTCCAGCGCGTGACCACTGTGGTGTTCGCTGAAGCCAGGGGCGGCATTGACCTTCAGGATCTGCGGCACGCTCTGCCCGCGCGCCAGCTTGCGTTCGAAAATGCCGAGCTGATACGCATGGCTGCGGAAGCCGGAGATCGCGTCCAGTGCAACTCCATCCCGGGCGGCATGCAGGCGCATCCGTCGCCAGCCCTGCGCGGCACCGCGGCGCAGCCACAACGGGCGGGCAAAGCGATCACGTCCGGCCAAGTGCAGCGCGCACGGCTCGGCTTCCAGTGCCAGCCCGCTGTCGTGCGCATAGCGCTGTGCATCCAGGCCCAGCTGCTGCAGGCGCTGCTGCAGGCCAACCAGCGGCAGCCACTGGTCTTCCAGTGCAGCGCCGAACGGTCGTGACCGTGCGCCATCCAGCAGGGCCAGCGCGTCCTCCACGCCGGGCTCGCGTGGCAGGCGCGGCACCAGCGAGTGCACACCGTGCGCCAGTACTGCCGCCAGGTAGCGGCCATCGCGCTTGCGCCGTAGTACCCATTGCGCGCGGGCCAGCAGGCGGGCGTCGAGATTGCTGCGCGCGCGCAGCAGCGGCGCAGGCCACACTTCGACGGTCTCGGTATTGATCAACAGCGGAGTGCTACGGTGCATCGATCCAGCTTACTGCCGTGGCGCCGTGGCGGCCACCTTGCGCAGTGCCTCGAGCAGGGCCTGCGGGCGCTCCAGGCTGAGCAGCAGGGTGCTGCCGCCGTGCACCGGAATCACCAGCGTGCGTGCGCGGTCGGTGACCAGGGCAAAGCCCTTGCCGCCGCCCTGCAGGCGGAAGTGCCCGGAATAGAAGCCGGGCATGCTGTAGCCGTTGGTCTTGAAACGGATGCCATAGCGGCGATCACGGCTCAGGTCGACCACCTCGGCCTGGTCCAGCAGCAGGTCGGCCACCGGCGTGCGGCGACGGTACAAGGTTGAACGCACGTCCAGCACGTTGCCTGCCAGCTCCACCCGGCGACGGAAGAACGCCCAGCCCAGGCCGATGCCCATCAGCACGATCACCGCCAGGCTCCATGCCGCGCTGCCGCCCATCAGGAAGAACGGCGGCGACAGGGTGACCTCCATCCAGGGAGCCTCGCTGCGATTGTCGTGCAGCTGTGCCCACATGCCCACGCCCAGTACCGCCAGCAGTGGCAGCAGCACCCACAGCACCCGCAGCGAAGAACTCTCGGCAACCTCGAACGGGCGTGCATCACTGCCGCTCATCGCTGCGCCTCCACCCAACGCGCAACGTCATCGATCAGCTGCCCATCCACGTGGCCCGGCTGCGCGTATTCCTTCAATGAACTGGGGCCGCTGCCGGCGATGCCGATGTGGTTGAGGGCAGGGTAGGCCTTCCATTGCACGTCCCGGCGATCGGCCAGGGCTTTTTTCCACAGTGCCCAATCCGTTTCCGGTATCTGGAAGTCACGGCCCCCGTGCAGCATCAGCAGTGGTTTTTTCAGCGCAACCGCGTCGCCGCGTGCGTTCACCGCTTCGATGCTTTTCCAGAACGTCTGCGGCGTGCCCAGTGGCAGTTCGCTGGCGGGTGCAGGCGCGTTGCTGCGGGCCGCGGCGATCTGCGCGTCGAGCTTGTCCAGGAACGCTTGTTCCGGGGCGCTGATCGAGCCGTCCAGCGACAGCAGGTAGCGGTTCTGCTCCGGCAGCAGTTCAAGCAATGTGCGCGCCGGCGCGGCCCACAGGATCGCGCCGCGCGCCTGTGGCCAGCGGCTGGCGATGCGCGGGGCGAGCATGCCGCCCTGGCTGTGGCCGAGCACGAAGATCCGCTTGCCGTCGATGCGTGGGTCCGCCGCCAACGCGCTCAACGCGGCGATGGCATCGTCGGTGGTCTCGTCATCAACGTTGAAGGTGCCGCTCTGGAAGTCCTGGGGACGGGCATGGGTGCGCTTGTCGTAGCGCAGCACGGCGATGCCCTGTGCGGCCAGGCCGCGGGCGATGTCCAGGAACGGGCGGTTGCCACCGATGGTTTCGTCGCGATCCTGTGGGCCGGAGCCGTGCACCAGCACTACGGCCGGGAAAGGTCCTTTGCCCTTGGGCAGGGACAACGTGCCGGGCAGCGCACCGCGTGCCTGTGGCACGCTGAAATCGGCTTCGCTGTAGTTCGCGTCGGCCGGCGGTGGCGCTGCCTTGGCGGCCGGGGCCGGGCGCAGCAACAGGCCAGCCACTTGGTCCTGCCCGTTCACCGCCACCTGCGCGATCACCGCGCCACTGGCGAACTGCAACGGTACTTCCACCAGATGCAGGCCCTGCTGCTCACTGCTGTGCGCCGGGCCGCGCTGCTTCAGTTCACCCAGCGACTGCCACAGGCCCTGCAGCTTGTCGGCAGGCACGGCCGCGGCCATCTGCGGGGTCAGCATGGCCTCGGCATCGGCGGTGCGCCCTGCCTGCAGGTGATCGAGCAGGCGTGCTGCGACCTGCTGCGGTTCGCCAGCGGATGCACTGGCGGACAACAGGGCAAGGGAAACAGCAAGCAACGAGCGGCGTGCGCTCATGGTCACAGCTCCTTCTTGAAGACCAGCAGGGCCGGGCGCATCGGCGCCGGGACGATGATGTTGACCAGTTCCCAGCCCAGCTGGCCCTGGCGGCTCAGTTCGGCCTGGATGTCATCGGCCTTCTGCAGGCCCATCATGGATGTCTTGACCTCGACGGTCAGGTAGCTCCAGCGCTTGCTCATTCCTTGTCCTCCGGCGATGGCTTGGGTTTCGGCAGGCGGCCTGCCTTGCGCAGTGCGTCGCGCAGCACGTATTCGATCTGCGCGTTGAGGCTGCGCAGTTCATCGTCCGCCCAGCGCTGTGCGGCCGCCAGGACCTCGGCGTTGATGCGCAGCGGATAGGCTTTTTTCTCGCTCATGCAGACTCCTGGCGGGGCGGTGGGGCGCCCCGTTGCGAGGGTGGCTCAGTACAGCGAGCCGGTGTTGACGACCGGCTGCGTGCCGCGGTCCGAGCACAGCACGGTCAACAGGTTGCTGACCATGTGCGCCTTGCGCTCCTCGTCCAGCTGCACCACGCCGTTTTTCTGCAGCTCGGCCAGCGCCATCTCGACCATGCCGACCGCACCGGCGACGATGCGCGTGCGTGCGGCGATGACCGCATTGGCCTGCTGCCGCTGCAGCATCGCCTGGGCGATTTCAGCGGCGTAGGCGAGGTGGCTGATGCGCGCATCGATCACCTGCACGCCGGCATCGGCCAGGCGCTCGGCCAGTTCGTTCTTCAGGTGCTGGGAGATCTCGCTGGCATGGCTGCGCAGCGCCAGCTGGCCGTCCTCGTGCTGGTCATAAGGGTAGCTGGTGGCCATCGCGCGCAGCGCCGATTCGGACTGGATGTGCACGAAGCTCTCGTAGTCGTCCACGTTGTAGACCGCTTCGGAGGCATCGACCACCTGCCAGACGATCACCGCGGCGATCTCGATCGGGCTGCCGTCGAGCTCGTTGACCTTCAGCTTGCCGCTCTCGAAATTGCGCACGCGCTGGCTCACGCGGCGCTTGCTGAAGAAGGGATTGTTCCAGCGCAGGCCGTTGTCCTTGACGGTGCCGACGTACTCGCCGAACAGGCTGACCACCGCCGCCTGGTTGGGCTGCACGGTGTACAGACCGGCCAGCGCGACCAGCGCCAGCGCAGCGATCAGCAGGCCGGCCAGGATCAGCAGCACGTTGGGCGAGCCGGTGCTGGCCTTCGCCGCGACCCCGGCCACGAACAGGGCGCCGCCGGCGAAGGCTACGACCAGGGACCCGGCGAGCGCGCCCAGGCCGTTGAGGGAGGACAGCGACTTCTCTTTCATGGCGGTACGTCCTTGAGGGTTCGAATTGAAGATATCAAAGTGATATCACATTCGGGCTACCGTTCGTCGGCTGGGCGTGCCCAGGCACTGCGGCTGGACCGGCTAGAATGCCCACCCGCCTTCACATCGCTGCTGGAACCCCGCCATGGCCAAGCTTGGAACCCCGTTGTCCCCCTCCGCCACCCGTGTGCTGCTGCTGGGCTCGGGCGAACTTGGCAAGGAAGTGGCCATCGAACTGCAGCGACTGGGCGTGGAAGTGATCGCTGCCGACCGTTACGCCGATGCCCCGGCCATGCAGGTGGCACATCGTTCGCACGTGATCGACATGCTGGACGCGATGGCCCTGCGCCAGTTGATCGCCCAGGAGCAGCCGCACCTGGTGGTGCCCGAGATCGAGGCGATCCATACCGAGACCCTGGTGCAGCTGGAACAGGAGCAGGGCCTGCGGGTGATCCCGACCGCGCGCGCTGCGCGCCTGACCATGGACCGTGAGGGCATCCGCCGCCTGGCCGCCGAGACGCTGGGCCTGCCGACCTCGCCGTACCGCTTTGTCGACACCGAGGCCGAGTACCGCGCCGCCGTGGCGGCGATCGGCCTGCCGTGCGTGGTCAAGCCGGTGATGTCGTCCTCGGGCAAGGGCCAGAGCACGCTGCGCAGCGAGGCGGACATCGCCCCCGCGTGGGAATACGCACAGACCGGTGGCCGTGCCGGCGCTGGCCGCTGCATCGTCGAGGGTTTCATCGACTTCGATTACGAGATCACCCTGCTGACCGTACGCCACGCCGCCGAGACTTCGTTCTGCGCGCCGATCGGCCACCTGCAGAAGGAGGG
>NZ_JBFTNR010000291.1:0-4805 GCF_056665995.1 Stenotrophomonas sp. 05L44_2 | reverse complement strand
GGGGTACGGCGCCGACCCTGTCCGAGCTGGCGCCGCGCTGCGGTGTCAGTGCCTACCAGCTGCCGTGCGGCGTCAAGCGCGTGGCACGCGTCTACCAGGACTGACCGGCTCTGGTAGCTGCCGACCTTGGTCGGCGCTGTGAATGCGTGTCGACCAAGGTCRACACCTACCGGATCGGATCAAACCCTGGTCGGCGCTGTGGCTGCGTGTCGACCAAGGTCGACACCTACCGGGCAGCGGTAACGCGTGAGGTCAGCTGGCGCTTCACCCAGTCATCGATCAGGCGCTTTTCATAGCGCAGCGGATCGGTATCGCTCTTCAGGCCGATGTTGTGCAGGTAGCCGCTGTCGCTCAGGCGGGCGTCGCCTTCATCGATGATGCGCCCGCTGGCGTCCTTCAGCGTGTACTGCAGGGTGATCCGCGGTGGGTAGATGTCGCGCATGATCCGGATGTCGCGGCCACGCGGGCCGTGCCAGGGCTCGTAGTCGCCTGCGCGCTTGACGTCCACCAGGGTTACCTCCAGCGTCTGCCCGGCCTGCAGGGGCTTGGCGGCGCTGGTCTGCACGTAGCGTGCCAGCTGCTGCACCCAGTCCCCGCGTTCGGCCTCGAAGCGGTTGGTGCTCTGGCGGATCTCGGTGAACTTGGCCGGATCATTCCACTGCACGCTGACCGGGCCGTCGGCCTGTAGTGCGCGCGGCGCATCGGGCGCGGTTACCGTCCGCGGCGCGGCGGCCACGCTGCCCACGGCAAGCATGCCGGCCAGCAGCAGGGCGGTTGAAAGCGAACCTTTCATGGCGGTCTCCTGCGTCCCCGAAGCGGGGAGGATGATGATGATCTCGGATCGAGTGTGATCCCGCCGCGCGGCCGCAGCAATGGCCAGTAGCGTCAAATGCGTCAACAGTTGCCGCCAATTCATGGTCGTCAACCGTGACTGACGGCGCTTGACGCTGTGAATACGCACTCTGGAAGATGCTGTACCTCCATCCGGTCTTTTCCTCCCACGCCCTTGTCCACACTGCCGCCCCTCGTGGAGCGCTCACCCTTGATGGTGCCGACGCCCGAAACCGACCTGCACCATGGCGTGCTTGAGCGCATCCACGCAGGTTTCTGTGTGATCCAGGTGCTGTTCGATGGCGACGAGGCGATCGACTACCGCTTCCTCGAGGTCAACGATGCCTTCGAGCGCCATACCGGGCTGAAGGATGCCTGTGGCAAGCGCATGAGCACGCTGGAGCCCCATCACGAAGGTGACTGGTTCCGGATCTACGGCGAAGTGGCGCGGACCGGGCGACCGGCCCAGTTCGAAATGGATGCCCGTGCCCTGGGGCGCACGTTCGCCGTGGATGCCGTTCGGGTTGGCCAGCCGGGCGAGGACAAGGTCGGCATCCTGTTCTTCGACGTGACCGCGCGCAAGCAGATGGAAGTGGAACTGGGCGAGAGCGAGGCCCGTTTCAGTGCGTTGGCCGATGGTCTGCCGATGCCGGTGTGGGTACTGGACGAGCGCGGCCACGCCCGCTTCGTCAACAGTGCCTTCAGCGAGTTCTTCGGCGGCGACGAGAACCGGGTGCCCGAAGATGTCTGGCGCGGCCTGGTGCATCCCGACGATGCGTCGGTATTTGAATACGAACTGCAGGAAGCACTGAAGGCGCAGCGTTCGATGCATGCGTTGGTGCGTGCGCGTCGTGCCGATGGGCAGTGGCGCTGGCTGGAAATGAACGCACGTCCGCGCTTCTCGCGGATGGGCCGTTTCATCGGCCTGGCCGGCAGCAGCCCGGATGTCACCGAGCGCCGCGAGATCGAACTGGCGCGCGAGGAACTGCTGCAGTCCGAGCGTGCCGCGCGCAGTGCGGCCGAAAACATGGCGCGGCTGAAGGATGAGTTCCTGGCCACGCTGTCGCACGAGCTGCGCACGCCGCTGACCACGATCCTGGGCTGGAGTGAACTGCTGCTGCAGCGCGTCGATTCCACCAGCCCGCTGTACAAGGGCCTGGGCGTGATCGCCAACAGCGCGACCGCGCAGAAGCGGTTGATCTCGGACATGCTCGACCTCAGCAGCATGCTGCTGGGCAAGGTGCAGCTGGAAGTGGAAGTGCTGGACCTGCGCGACCAGTTGAACGAAGCGATGGGCGCACAGGAGCTGGTGGCCGAGGGCAAGGCGCTGGACGTCACCCTGCAGCTGCCGGCACAGCCCTGCCAGGTGCTGGGCGATGCCACCCGGCTGCAGCAGGTGTTCTGGAACCTGTTGTCCAACGCGATCAAGTTCACCCCGGCCGAAGGCCGCATCGACGTGCAGCTGCAGGCCGATGGCAACTATTGGACGATCACCGTGCGCGATACCGGCGACGGCATCGCGCCGGAGTTCCTGAACCATCTGTTCAGCCGCTTCCGCCAGGCCGACGGCACCACCACCCGCCGCCATGGCGGTCTGGGCTTGGGCCTGGCCATCGTGCAGCAGCTGGTCGAGTTGCACGGCGGTTCGGTCAGCGCGGCCAGCGATGGCCACGGTCACGGCTCCACCTTCACCGTGCGCCTGCCGCAGCATCTGCCGGATGCCGAACGGCGTCCGCTGCGTGAGGTCGTCAGCGGTCCTATCCTGGAACCGATGGTGGTCGAGCCGTACCCGCTGCGCGGCCTGCATGTGCTGGCGGTGGAAGACCAGCCTGAAGTGCTGGAGTACCTGCGGCGCATGCTGGAAGAGCAGGGCGCGAGCGTGTCCGCCGCCAGTTCGGCGGGCGAAGCGCTGGCGCTGCTGGCCGACAATGGCCACCTGCAGTACCAGGTGCTGCTGACCGACATCGGCATGCCGGGCATGGATGGCTATGGCCTGGTAAGCACGTTGCGGCAGGACTTGGGCGTGGATGCGGCAGCGCTGCCTGCGGTAGCGGTGACTGCGCTGGCGCGTGCCGATGACCGTCGCCGTGCGTTGGCCTCGGGCTTCCAGGAGCATGTGGCCAAGCCGTATTCGGTGGCCCAGCTGGTGGGTGTGGTGCGGCGCGTGCAGGCCACGCGCGGGGACAGCCTGCTGCACTGAGCATTCACGGACAATCGGCGACCCTGCAGTTCAGGAGGTTGCCGATGTCCCGTATTGCTCCCCGTATCCATACTGATTCCGCGCAGATCGCGCGCCTGGAAGCCCTGTTGCCGCAGTTGCAGGGGGAAACCGAGGTGCAGCTGACCCTGCACGATGGCCGACGCCTGCTGGGCACGGTTGCGGTGCAGCCGACGCTGCAGCAGTACCGCAACGACGCCGGCGACGAAGGCAGCAATGGCCAGCTGCGGCTGGACGATCTTGATGCGCCGGTGCAGCAGCATCACGTGTGGCTGGATGAAATCGCCAGCATCCGCAGGTTGCCGCCGAGGCTCTGACGGCAAGTGCAGATGGCTGCATCCACGCATGGCGTGGATCTACTGTAGAGCCACGCCACGCCAAGCGTGGCTGCGATGGTCATTCGAACAGTAGAGCCACGCCATGCGTGGCTGCGGTGGTCAATGTTCGAACAGCGTTGCCGTCGCTTCGAACCTGCGCGCATACGCGCGCTCCTCGGCTACCCGGGTCACTTCATCGTCTGCCAGATCCGGCGCGCCATAGACGGCGTAGGCCACGCTGCCATCGGCGCCGTGGCCAACCTGGTGCAGGCGGTAGCGGGAATGGCCGCCGCCGGTGTCCTCCGGGTAATGCACGGGGGGATGGCTGCCTTCCAGGTCCATTTCACTGTTGTCGACGACACCTCCGACGAACAAGGCACGCATGCAGGATCTCCAGGGGTTGCGGGGGAGCTTCTACCCTGAACGCTGGCATGTTGCTGCGGCATCAAGGCAACGTTGAAGTTTCGCAAAGCGGTGGCCGGGGCCGGGCCGGGGCGGACAAGCCGGTACAATGGACGGCCCTCACGCTTCCAGTACCCGCGCCGATGGCATCCAGCGACGACGCCCCCCTGCAGACCCTGTTCCTGCCGTTCTCCAGCGGCGCCCTGCGCTGGCCGGAGGGCCCGGTGGCCTTCCTGCGCGCCCGTGACGGCTGGCCACTGCGCGAGCAGGCCGGCGGCCGCGAAGTCGACTGCGAACAGAGCTTCGCCCCGTTCGCGCAGCCGCTGCAGCAGGCCGCTGGCTGGACCGTCAGCGGGCAGCTGGATGATGTTGCCGGCCGCGGCCGTTACCCGCTGGTGCTGGTGCTGCCGCCGCGCCAGCGCGAGGAAGCCCGCGCGCTGTTCGCCCGCGCCCTGGCGCTGGTCGCCGAGGGTGGCCGCATCGTGGCCTGCCAGCACAACAACGAAGGTGCCCGCTCCGGCGAAGGCGACCTCAAGCAGCTGGCTGGCCTCGGCGGCAGCCTGACCAAGAACCACTGCCGCGTGTTCTGGACCGCTCCGCTGCAGGGCCAGCACGATGTGGACGTAGCCAAGCGCTGGGGCGCGCTGGACGCAGTGCGGCCGATCGTCGGCGGCCGTTTCCTCAGCCGTCCGGGCGTGTTCGCCTGGGACCGCATCGACCCGGCGTCGGCCCTGCTGGCCGAGCATCTGCCGGCCGACCTGGCCGGGCGTGCAGCTGACCTCGGTGCCGGTTACGGCTACCTGTCGCGTGAACTGCTGGAGCGCTGCCCGAAGATCACCGCGCTGGACCTGTACGAGGCCGAGAAGCGCGCGCTGGACCTGGCCGAACTCAATCTGGCACCGCCACCGCGCCCCGTGCCGCTGCGCTTCCTGTGGCGCGACGTCACCGCCGGTATCGAGCCGGACTACGACGTCATCATCAGCAACCCGCCGTTCCACACGCCCTCGCGTGCGGATCGCCCGGACATCGGCCAGCGC
>NZ_JBFTNR010000290.1:0-4808 GCF_056665995.1 Stenotrophomonas sp. 05L44_2 | reverse complement strand
GGCCATGCCCGGCGGGTTGCTGCAATCAACGCAGATCGATGAATCCGTTGTCGCCCAACCGTGCCGGCTCATCCTGCACCGCCGACAACACGAAACTCAACGCCGAGCCGAGCAGGGTGCCCGGTCCGTCCCAGTACTCGGCGGTCTCTGCACGCACGTGGAWCAAGCGCAGGCTCGGGTCATCCGGGCCGCCCGGGAAGAACAGCTTCATCGCCGGCGACCACAGCTCTTCGACCTTCGCGCGGTCATCGATGATCCGTGCCACGCCGGCTACCGACACATAGGTATTCTTCGATGGCGAGGCATAGGCCACGTTGACCCGCGGGTCGAGCGCGATCTCGGCCACCTTCGGGCTGTCGGCCGCAGTGGCGAACCACAGGTCGCCATCGAAGGCGACCTGCTGGGTGCCGAGCGGACGGCTGTAGAGGCGTCCATCGACACCACGGGTGGTGAACATCGCCACCTCCACGTCCTTGATCAGTTCAGCCAGCTGGGCAATGTGCTCGGTACGCGATTCGTCCATGGGGGACTCCGGAAGTGGGAGTCCCCATCAGACGCGTCCGCACCGCAAATTGCCGTGACGCAATTGTTCAGCCCGCGTGGCGGGCATGCCAGGCGTGCATTGCCAGCTCGAACGAGCGAAGACGCGCGCGGTGGTCGTACAGGTTGGCGGTAAGCATCAGTTCGTCGGGCTGATGGCGTTCGACGAACGCCGCAAYGCCATCGGCGACCTGCTGCGGATCACCCAGCACGGTGCACGCCAGCGCCCGCTCCACGCCGAGCTTCTCGTGGGGTTCCCAGAACGCTTCGATGTCATCGATCGGCGCCGGAATCTTGCCCGGACGGCCGCGACGCAGGTTGACGAAGCTCTGCTGCTGGCTGGTGAACAACCGCCGCGATTCGGCCTCGCTGTCACTGGCCACCACGTTCAACGCCAGCATCGCGTGCGGCTGCTTGAGCATGGCCGACGGGCGGAATTCGCGGCGATACACCGCAAGCGCTTCATCCATGGAATCGGGGGCGAAGTGCGAGGCGAAGGCGTACGGCAGGCCCATCGAGGCGGCCATGCGTGCGCCGAACAGGCTGGAACCGAGGATCCAGGTCGGCACCCGCAGGCCGCCGCCGGGTACGGCCTGCACCGCCTGGCCGGGTTGCACCGGTTCGAAGTAGTGCAGCAGCTCGCGTACGTCCTGCGGGAACTGGTCGGCACTGTCGAAATAGCGGCGCAGGGCGCGCGCGGTCGGCTGGTCGGTACCCGGTGCGCGGCCCAGGCCGAGGTCGATGCGATCCGGGTACAGCGAGGCCAGGGTGCCGAACTGCTCGGCCACCTGCAGCGGTGCATGGTTGGGCAGCATGATGCCGCCGGCGCCGACGCGGATGCGTTGGGTGCCACCGGCCACATGACCGATCAGCACCGCCGTGGCRGCACTGGCGATGCCMGGCATGTTGTGGTGYTCSGCCAGCCAGTAGCGGCGGTAGCCCAGCGCATCGGCATGCTGGGCGAGCTCAAGCATGTTGGCAAAGGCGGCAGTGGTATCGCTGCCCTCGCAGACCGGGGCCAGGTCGAGAATCGACAACGGGATCATCAGGCGGTTTTCCGTCACAAGATCCCCGTTTGATGGGGTCGCCCTGCCCCCACGGCCAGTGCCGGTGGCGGGACGCTGATTCCTGCCTGGCCGGTTCAGGCCCGCAGGCCAATGTGGAAGCGTCAGAACGCGCTGGGGCGTGGCTCGGGCAACGGCTCGTCCACCAACGGCTTCAGTTCGGCATCCAGCGCCACCCGTTCGTCGAACACAAAACAACGACCTTCGTAGCCCTCACCGCCGACTTCCTCGAAGTAGCCGAGGATGCCGCCATCGAGCTGCAGCACGTTGTCCATGCCGTCGTTGAGCATCCACAGCGCCGCCTTCTCGCAGCGGATGCCACCGGTGCAGAAACTGACCACGGTGCTGTCCTTCAGCGCTTCACGATGGGGCGCCAGCGCCTCGGGCAGATCGGTGAACTTGTGGATGGGCAGTACCAGCGCGTCCTTGAAGGTGCCGTACTCGATCTCCTGCAGGTTGCGCGTATCGAGCATCACCACGCGCTTGCCAGCATCATCATGCCCCTGCCGCAGCCAACGCTGCACGGTGGCAGGATCGATGGCCGGCGCGCGCGGGTAGTCCAGCGGCTGGCCATCGTCACGACGGAAGCTGATGATCTCGTCCTTGACCTTGGCCTTCAGCCGCGCGAACGGCTGGTGCTCGCTGAAGCTGGTCTTGACCCGCATATCGGCGAAGCGCGCATCAGCACGCAGTTCCGCGTAGAAGCCATCGATCGCGGACGGCGCACCCGCCAGGAACAGGTTCAGCCCCTCGCCCGCCACCAGGATCGTCCCCTGCAGGCCGGACGCCTCGGCACGCGCCTGCAGCTGGTCGCACAGGGCCTGGGGGGCGTCGATGACGGCGAAATGATAGGCAGCGGTATTGGCGATCATCCCGCCATTTTAGCGCCTGACCGCCCCCGCATCAGCCTCCACCGTTCATCCACGCATGGCGTGGATCTACCACAGTGTCGACCAAGGTCGACATCTACCGACAGCACCCGGAACGCGTCCGGGGCGGGGCGGTATAGGCAGGCGGGACCGTTGGCGCCATGGATGGCGCCATCGAGCCCCCAAGGATGGGTCTACGGCGTGTCCCGCCTGCCTATACCGCCCCGCCCACCACGGAACGCCCGCTGTTGCTGTTGCTGTTGCTGTTGCTGTTGCCGTTGCCTCTGCGGGTGCCGGGTGCAACCCGGCCGAACCCTCTACCCCCGCAGCAGCATGAACGGCAGCAGCACCAGTGCCGCCGCCACCGCCATGCCCAGCAGCACCAGCACCACGAACACAGGGCGGCGGCGCAACAGGCTGCCAAAGGTCTCGGCAGTGCCGTCGCGCAAGGCCTGTTCGCGCTCGGCACGGACCCGCACGCCGCGGGCCGCCTGGTAGTCGGCCATCAGCGCCTTGGCTCGCGGCTGGTCGGCATCCTCGCGCAGCCACAGGCCACCATTGGAGATGCCCCACGGACTGGGTTCGGTGCGGTACCAGGCGATGCCGTGCTGGTCCAGCAGCGTGCAGACATCGGCATATTCGTCGTTGCCGACATTGCGCAGATTGAGCAGGAGTTTTGCCATGCCACCATGATACCCGGCGCCGATGCGCTAACCTTGCCGCCCTCGACTCATCGCCCCTGGAGACGCCTGATGCGCCGCCTGCTGCTTCCCCTGCTGCTGTCCCTCGCCGCCGTTGGTTGCTCGTCGGAGCCGTCCGGCCCGCCGCCGGGAGGCACCATTGCCACGTTCGAGCGCATCGACACCCAGCCGGGCAGCGGTGCCGAGGCCGTGCCGGGCCAGAAGGTCAGCGTGCATTACACCGGCTGGATCTACGACGAGCGCGCCGACAACAAGCACGGCAAGACCTTCGACAGTTCGGTCGAGCGCGGCGAGCCGTTCACCTTCACGCTGGGTGCGGGCCAGGTCATCCGTGGCTGGGATGAAGGCGTCGCCGGCATGAAGGTCGGCGGCAAGCGCACGCTGATGATTCCGCCGGAATTCGGCTATGGCGACCGCCAGGTCGGCCCGATTCCGGCAGGTTCGTCGCTGGTGTTCGACGTCGAGCTGCTCAATGTCCAACAGTGACGTCCGCCCGCCGCGCCGCATCGCCGTCATCGGCGGCGGCCCGGCCGGGTTGTTTGCCGCCGAGCGGCTGCGCGCGGCAGGCCTGGATGTCGATCTGTACGAGGCCAAGGGCTCGCCGGGCCGCAAATTCCTGATCGCCGGCAAGGGTGGGCTCAACCTCACCCATTCCGACCCACGTCCACTGTTCGACAGCCGCTACCGCGAGCAGGCAACCCGCGTCGGCCGCTGGCTGGATGGTTTCGACGCGCAGGCGCTGCGCGACTGGGCCGCTGGCTTCGGCGTGGAGACCTACGTCGGCAGTTCCGGCCGGGTGTTCCCGGTCGACCGCAAGGCGGCACCGTTGCTGCGCGGCTGGGTCCGCCGGCTGAAGGAACAGGGCGTGCGCCTGCACGTCAACCATCGCTGGCTGGGCTGGAGCGACGACGGCGCACTGCGTTTTGCCACCGACAACGGCGAACTGGAGGTGCGCGCCGATGCGACCGTACTGGCACTGGGCGGCGGAAGCTGGCCGCAGCTGGGCAGTGACGGTGCCTGGGTTCCGGCGTTGCAGGCCCGCACCGTGGACATCGCGCCGCTGCAATCGGCCAACTGTGGATTCGATATTGCGTGGACACCGTTCTTCGCGCAGCGCCATGCGGGCGCACCGCTGAAGCCGGTCGTCGCACATTGGCATGGCCTCGACGGTGAGCCGCACACCCTGCAAGGGGAGTGCGTGGCCAGCGAGTACGGTATCGAAGGCAGCCTGATCTACGCCCTGTCGGCCGATCTGCGCGAAACCCTCAACCGCGACGGCCACGCCACGCTGTGGCTGGACCTGGTTCCGGGCCGCGACGAGGCACGGCTGCTGGCCGACCTTTCGCAACCGCGCAAGGGGCGAAGCTTCGGCGAGCACCTGCGTCGCCAGGCTGGACTGGACCCAGTGAAGACCGCGCTGGTGTTCGAAACACTGGGCAAGGATGCCGGCAACGATCTGGCCGCGGTGATCGCCACGTTGAAGCGCCTGCCACTGCTCCTGCTGCGCCCGCGGCCGATGGCCGAGGTGATCAGCACGGCCGGCGGCGTGCGCCTGGACGCGCTGGACGAGGGCCTGATGCTGCGTGCCTTGCCCGGCGTGTTCTGCGCCGGAGAGATGCTGGACTGGGAAGCAC
>NZ_JBFTNR010000289.1:0-4810 GCF_056665995.1 Stenotrophomonas sp. 05L44_2 | reverse complement strand
GTCGCCCCGGACACCAGCCCACGCGGCGATGACGTGGCCGATGCCGAGGGCTATGACCTGGGCAAGGGCGCGGGTTTCTATCTCAACGCCACACAGCAGCCGTGGGCCAAGCACTACCGCATGCACGACTACGTCGCTCACGAGCTGCCGGCGTTGATCGAGGCGGGTTTCCCGGCCACCGACGCACGAGGCATCAGTGGCCATTCGATGGGCGGCCATGGCGCGCTGGTGATCGCGCTGCGCAACTCCGGCCGCTACCGCAGCGTGTCGGCGTTCTCGCCGATCGTGGCACCCAGCCACGTGCCGTGGGGGCAGAAGGCATTCGCCGCCTACCTTGGTGACAACCCGGCCGACTGGGCGCAGTGGGATGCCTGCGAACTTGTGGCCCACGCCGGCGAGCGCTTGCCGCTGCTGGTTGACCAGGGCGAGGGGGATGAGTTCCTGCACAGCCAGCTGCAGCCGCAGCGCCTGCAGCAGGCCTGCGATGCTGCCGGTCATCCGCTGAGCCTGCGCCTGCAGCCCGGCTACGACCACAGCTATTACTTCATCGCCAGCTTCATCGGCGAGCACATCGCGCACCACGCCCGCGCGCTGCACGCCTGACGTTTTGCTGGTAGTGCCGGCCGCTGGCCGGCAACCTGCAGACCCGTGATTCCCTGGGGTTGCCGGCCAGTGGCCGGCACGACCAGAGCGTGTGCCCGGAGTGCCGTTTTGCCGCAGTGGATCACGCCGCTGTGGCGTGCCGGCGCGCTATCGTGCCGCCATACGGCCTTGCGCATGGGGGATGCATGCTGGTTGTGCTGGCGCTGATGTTCCTGATCTGCCATGGCGTGGTCGTGGCGTTCTGGCCGGGTGCGGCCGGTGAGGGATCGTTCGTGTTCCTGACCGTGGCACCCCTGCTGGCGGCTGCGGCCTGCCTGTGGCGCGGTCAGCGCGACCGTGCTGCGCTGGGCTGGCGTGCCACTGCAGTGGCGCTGCTGCTCTGGGCCGGTGGCATGGCCTTCAACATGGCCGACGCACTGGGCGCCGGACGGGCCGACATCACCCCGCGCGCCAGCCTGCTGCTGTATGTGCTGTACGGTGTGCCGCTGGTGTTCATCCTGGCCCGCGCCCGTCGCGAACGCTGGACCATCAGCCTGATCGACGGCGTGATGGCGGCCCTGCTGGGCGTGTTGTTCTTCGTGCATACCCAGTCCTTCGCCGACCGCATCGATATCGACGACCAGGCGATGGCGCACATGCAGCGCATGTTCGACATCCAGAACCTGTGCATCGCCGGTTTCGCGGTGGTGCGCTGGGTCGCCGGCGATGCGCCTGAACGGCGCAGCTTCTACCGCGCGCTGGCGCTGTATGCGCTGTCCTATCTGCTGCTGGCGTTCTACATCAATCACTACACCGCCGAGCAGTCGTTCGGCGCCTACAACGATCTGCTGATCGACCTGCCGTTCCTGCTGCTGGCGCTGCTGGCGCTGCGTCAGGCACCCGCACCGGGCTTCGTGCTGCATCCTCGCCTGCTGCGATTGGTGCAGGCCGGTGGACCGATCATCCTGCCCTTGTTGCTGCTGGTGGTCGGCACCCTGGTGGTGGACCACGCGCGGCCGTTGGCGCTGACCGGGTTCGTGGTGGCAACGCTTGGCTTCAGCCTGCGCAGCACGTTGCTGCAGCTCGACCTGCTGGAACGACAGGCCGGCCTGGATCAGATGGCGCGGCAGGATGGCCTGACCGGCGTAGCCAATCGCCGTCAGTTCGATACGCTGCTGCTGGCCGAATGGAACCGGGCGCGTCGCAGCGGCAGCGAACTGGCATTGCTGCTGGTGGACATCGACCATTTCAAGGCATTCAACGACGAGCACGGTCATCCTGCCGGCGACCGCTGCCTGCAGGCGGTGGCCGCGGTGCTGCAGGCCACCGCCGGGCGCGCGGCCGACAGCGTGGCGCGCTATGGCGGTGAGGAATTCGCGGTGATCGTGCCCGGCAGCCCACTGTCGGGTGTGCTGGCGCTGGCCGAGCGCCTGCGCGAGGCGGTGGAAGCGCTGCCGCTGCCGGAAGGCCGGGTCAGCATCAGCGTGGGCGTGGGTTACCTGCATCCGCCGGCGCTGGCCACCGCCGAACAGTTGCTGGCCGATGCCGATGCCGGCCTGTACGCGGCCAAGCGTGCGGGCCGCAACCAGGTGATCCTGCACGCACACGTGCTGGACGACGACGGGGGCGCGCACGACACGCTGGACTGTTGAGCATGGCTGCGCGACTGCCACGGCAGGAAAGTGCGTGGTTGATCGGGGCTGGCGCGACCGCCCGGTCGGATCCAGCAGGCGCAGGCGTTGCCGGCCAGCGGCCGGCACTCCCCTGGCAGGCAGCCCGCGTCAGGCCGCCGCAGGCCAGTACATTGCCATGCTGGCGATACCTACGGATCACGTGTTTCCACCAGCACCGGGCAAGGCGCATGGTCGATCGTCCATTGCCCCACCGAGGGCTCGAACAGGCGCTGCAGGCGTGACAGATGGCGGTGGCCGATGACGATCAGGTCGCATTGCAGGCGACGCGCCT
This sequence comes from Stenotrophomonas sp. 05L44_2, assembly GCF_056665995.1. Taxonomy (NCBI): domain Bacteria; kingdom Pseudomonadati; phylum Pseudomonadota; class Gammaproteobacteria; order Lysobacterales; family Lysobacteraceae; genus Stenotrophomonas; species Stenotrophomonas sp. 05L44_2. Next base: position 2,263 of record NZ_JBFTNR010000289.1, on the reverse strand, counting down.
GCGCGCTGATCACTTCGCCWGGRTCGCCGSARGGCAGCTGTGCGATGGCGTCCACGCCGCGYTCGCGCAGCTCGGCCAGGGCGTCGGCCAGTACCGCTTCGGCATGCGCCTGCTGCCGGGCGGCGGCGGGATACTCACGGCGGTCGGCATCGGTGGCACCAGCGGCCAGTGCGAATTCGGGGTCAAGCACGCACAGCAGGTGCAGGCGGCTGCGGGGGCCGGCCATGGTGGCGGCCAGGTCCAGCACGCGGTCGTGCTGGGGGCCGCCATCAAGCGCGACCAGCAGGGTGTTGAACATRGAAAGCTCCTTTGCAGGGCGCTGATGGTCGCTGATGTCGTCGCGCGCACCCATGCCGTGCGCCGCAGTCAATGCGTGCGTACAACGCAATTATGGATGATCTGGATTGCAGTAGAGTCATCCCATTTGCGGGAGACTGCCATGCCCTTGCCGGACCTGAACCTGTTGCTGGCACTGGATGTGCTGATCGACGAATGCAGCGTGGCGGCCGCTGCGCGACGGATGAATCTCAGTGCGCCGGCGATGAGCCGTACCCTGGGCCGGGTACGGGTAGCCCTGGGTGATCCGGTGCTGGTGCGCGCCGGCCGTGGGCTCGCTCCCACGCCACGCGCGCTGGAACTGCGTGAGCAGGTGCGCGATGTGATCGAGCAGGCACACCGCGTGTTCAATGCGGGCCGCGAGGTCGACATGGTCACGCTGGAACGAACGTTCAGCGTGCGCGCCAACGATGTGTTCATCGGCAGCTATGGCGGCCGCCTGCGTGATGTCTTCCGCCAGCAGGCACCGCGCTGCATGCTGCGCTTCGTGCCCGAAGGCGATACCGATGACGATGCGATGGTGCAGGGGCGGATCGACCGGGACATCAGCACGGCCGGCAAGCACAGCCCGGAAACCAAGGTGCAGCACCTGTTCACCACCTCGCTGCTGGGCGCGGCACGCGAGGATCATCCGTTGTTCGACGGCGACATCAGTGTCGAGCGCTTCGCCGCGTGCGACCACATCGCCGTGTCCCGGCGCGGGCTTGCGCATGGCCCGATCGACGAAGAGCTGGCAGCGCTTGGCCTGCAACGACGGGTGGCGGTGGTCATCCCTACCTTCCACGGCGCGATCTTTGCTGCCGCCGATTCGGACCTGGTGCTGCCGCAGATGCCAAGCGTGATGCTCGACCGCATCACCCGCATGGGCCTGCCGCTGCGGATGTTCCCGCTGCCGGTGCCGGTGCGGACCGTAGCGCTGGTGCAGGCCTGGCACCCACGCATGGACAACGACCCGGCCCACCAGTGGCTGCGGCGGGCGATCAAGGGCATGTGCGATTCGGTCGAGGCGGCCCACCACTGATTGCCCGCGGGCGTGCGTTGTACGCACGCCTGCGATGCCGGGCACGCCATTTTTCGCAGGCAACGGCCTTTCTAGACTGCGCTCCCGAAAGTTTCACTGAGCGCAATCCAATGTCTCCATATATGCCGTGTACTGCACGGATCGGCAGCCGGCAGTGAGCACGCCGGCCGCCATGCCCGCGGCGCCGGCAGCGCCCCGGCCCGTCGCTGCCCCCGGCTTCGACCGGCGCATCCTGGTTGGGCTGTGCGGTGTGCTGCTGGCAGTGCTGGTGTCGGGTTTCAACGAGAACGTCACCAAGGTCGCGCTGGCCGACATCCGCGGTGCGATGGGTTTCAGCGTCGATGACGGCAGCTGGATCGTGGCGCTGTACAGCGCCATGTCGGTCAGCGCGATGGCATTCGCACCGTGGTGCGCAGCCACCTTCTCGCTGCGCCGCTTTGCGCTGGCGATGATCGGCGGCTTCATGGTGCTGGGCGTGCTGTGCCCGCTCGCCCCCAACCTGCAGACCTTTCTGCTGCTGCGCGCATTGCAGGGCCTGTGTGGGGGCGCGTTGCCGCCGCTGCTGATGAGCGTGGCGCTGCGCTTCCTGCCGCCGGGCATCAAGCTGTACGGTCTGGCCGCCTACGCACTGACCGCCACCTTCGGGCCGAGCATGGGCACCCCGCTGGCCGCATTCTGGGTGGAGCAGGTGGGCTGGCACTGGGCGTTCTGGCAGATCGTGCCGTATTGCCTGGCGGCGATGGCGATGGTCGGCTGGGGCCTGCCACAGGATCCCCTGCGGCTGGAGCGCTTCGCACAGTTCAACGGCGTCGGCCTGATGCTCGGCCTGCCGGCGCTGGTGCTGCTGGTACTGGGCCTGGTGCAGGGCCCGCGCCTGAACTGGTTCGACTCGTCGTTGATCACGCT
>NZ_JBFTNR010000288.1:0-6449 GCF_056665995.1 Stenotrophomonas sp. 05L44_2 | reverse complement strand
GCCGTAGACCATGATGTCCGGGGTGATCTGGTAATCCAGCGACACCTTGGGCGAGATGTTCTTGAAATTGGTCTTCTTGTCGAAATCGGCGGCGACCGCGATCGGACGGGTGAACGTCGCATCCGAGTAGAAGCGGTTGAGCACGATCGCGCGCTTGTCCTCGTCGGTGTAGCGGGCGCCGACGTCCAGCTTCAGCTTGCTGGTCAGGTCGAACGTCCAGTCGGCGTACAGCGCGATGCTGTCGGTGAGCACCTTGCCACGGGTGTCGCCGAACTGCAGGTTGAAGAAGTTGTTGCGGATCTGTCCACCGGCCTCGCCACTGAACTGGTACAGGCCCACCACGCCGCGCACGCGGCCGCCGGCATCGTAGTTCAGCTGCACCTCGTTGCTGACCTGGTCGTCATGGTAAGTGCCACCTACATCGGCCAGCTTGACCGGCGTGCTGTCGAAGTCGATGTTCGCGTCGCTGTCCGATTCGCGCTTGGCCACCACGTATTTCAGCGCAACGTCTTCGCTGGGCCGCCAGTTCACCGTGGCCGAGGCGCCCTTGGTCTCCACGCTGTTGAGGTTGCGCATGCCCGAGCGGATGTCGTAGCGGTCATCCATCGGCGGGTAGGCGCGCACGAACGGGTTGGGTGCCAGCATCTTCGAGCCACGCATGCCGGACTGGTCGTCGATCCAGTCCAGGGCGAACTGCACGTCGAAGTCGTCGCCCGCATACGCACCCAGGTTGAAGCGCGCAGCATTGATCTGCTTGTCACTGACCGGCTGGTTGGTGAAGGTGTTCTCGCCGAAGCCGTCACGATTCATGCTGGCCACCGCCACGCGCGCACGCAGGCCGCTGTCGGCCCCGCCGATCGGGCCGCCGATCGCCGCCTTGGCGTCCAACTGGCTGTAGTTGCCCACGGTGATCTGGGCGAAGCCTTCGGTCTGGGTGGGCAGGCCGCGCGAGATGTACTTGATGGCACCGCCGATGGTGTTCTTGCCGTACAGCGTGCCCTGCGGACCGCGCAGCACCTCGATGCGCGAGACATCGAACACGTCCAGCAACGCACCCTGCGGACGGGCGATGTAGACGTCGTCCAGGTAGATGCCCACGCCCGGGTCAGCGCCCCAGGTAGGGTCGGACTGGCCAACACCGCGGATGTAGGCGGTGACCGTGCTGCTGGCGCCGCGCGCCGCGTAGATGGTCAGGTTGGGGACCTGTCCATCAAGGTCGCTGATGTCCTGGACGTTCATCTTGTCCAGGGCTTCGGACGTAAAGGCGGTGACGGCAACCGGCACCTCCTGCAGGGTTTCCTCGCGCTTGCGTGCGGTCACCGTGATGCTGTCCAGGTTGGTGGCCGAAGCGGTGCGGGCGGCTGCCGGCGCGCCCTGCGGTGCGTCCTGCGCCAGAACCGGCCCGGTGGCCAGCAGTGTGCCGATCATCAGGCTCAAGCAATTCCGTTTCATTCGGTCCTCCCCCAAGGCATGTACGCGGCGAATGGCCCATTGCCACCCATGGACGCTAGGCTAGCGGCGCGGTTGCGCACCGGCGAGTGGACCTAGGTCCAGTCGGCAGCGGTCGCCAGATCCGGATACTGGGCGCGTCCCCACCCGGAAGCGCCGTATGTCGTTACTGATCGTACTTGCAGCGCTGGCCTTCCTCATCCTGGTGGCCTACCGCGGTTACAGCGTGATCCTGTTCGCGCCCATCGCCGCGCTTGGCGCAGTGCTGCTCACCGATCCCTCGCTGGTGGCACCGATGTTCACCGGCTTGTTCATGGACAAGATGGTTGGCTTCCTCAAGCTCTACTTTCCGGTGTTCCTGCTSGGCGCSGTGTTCGGCAAGCTGATCGAACTGTCCGGCTTCTCCCGCTCGATCGTGGGTGCGGCGATCCGCTTGTTCGGACCGCAGCGGGCGATGCTGTCGATCGTGCTGGTGTCGGGCCTGCTCACCTACGGCGGCGTGTCATTGTTCGTGGTGGTGTTCGCGGTCTATCCGTTCGCGGCCGAGATGTTCCGCCAGAGCAACATCCCCAAGCGCCTGATTCCGGCCACGCTGGGGGTGGGCGGCTTCAGCTTCACCATGGACGCATTGCCGGGCACGCCGCAGATCCAGAACATCATCCCGACCACGTTCTTCGGCACCGATACCTGGGCGGCTCCGGTGCTGGGTACGCTGGGCAGTGTGTTCGTGCTTGCGGTGGGCATGGCCTACCTGGAGTGGCGCCGTCGCGCGGCGGCGCGCAGTGGCGAGGGCTACGGAGACCCGGCCACGCTGGTGAACGAGCCGGCACCGTTCGCAGGCACGCATCTGGCCCACGCGGGCATTGCCGTGCTGCCGCTGCTGCTGGTGTTTGTGTCCAACAAGCTGTTCACCCTGGGCATACCGCACTGGTACGGTGCGGAGCACAGCTTCGTGCCGTCGATCATGGGCAGCGCCGCGCCGGTGGTGCAGGGCGTGGCGAAGATCACCGCAATCTGGGCCGTGCTGGGGGCGCTGCTGGTTGGCATCCTGTCGGTGCTGGCGCTGGCCTGGCGCCCGGTGGTCACCCAGTTTGCCGAAGGCACCAAGGCGGCGATCGGTGGTGCCGTGCTGGCAGCCATGAACACCGCCTCGGAATATGGCTTCGGCGCGGTCATCGCCGCGTTGCCCGGCTTCATGGTGGTGGCCAACGCGCTGGGGGCGATCAGGGACCCCCTGCTGCATGAAGCGGTCACCGTAACCGGTCTGGCCGGTGTCACCGGCTCTGCATCGGGCGGCATGAGCATCGCCCTGGCGGCAATGTCGGAGACCTTCATCGCCAACGCGCAGGCTGCCGGCATCCCGATGGAGGTGCTGCATCGTGTTGCCGCGATGGCATCCGGCGGCATGGACAGCCTGCCGCACAACGGTGCAGTCATCACCCTGCTGATGGTCACCGGGCTGACCCATCGGCAGGCCTACAAGGACATTTTCGCAGTGACCATCATCAAGACCCTCGCGGTGTTCGTGGTGATCGGCATCTACTACGCCACCGGCTGGGTTTGACAGCGGCGTCGCAGCACCCTCTGGAAGGTCGGTCCACGAGGATTTCCGGTACCACTTCATCCACGACTCACGCATGAGGATCTGGTCATGAAATCTGGAATCGATTCAATCAAGGCGCTGATGCTGCTGCTGTGCACCTGGCTGGCCACCACGGGCGCCGCCTCTGCGGCAGACCCACCCGGGCATTGGGACGTTGGCCTGTACGGCAATCTGTTCGGTGCCCGCGAGTACCAGGTGTGGGTGCCGGCCGGCTACGACGAAACGCGGCCACTGCCCCTGTTGCTGGTGCTGCACGGCTGCGTGACCGGGCCGAACCTGATGGGCGAGGCCTCCGGCTTCAACGAGGTGGCCGACACCGAAGGCTTCATCGTGGTCTACCCGCGGCAGAACGTCACCTCCAACCCCGCACGCTGCTGGAACTGGCAGCTGCCGATCAACCAGGCACGCGACAGTGGCGAAGCCTCCATCCTGGCCGGCATCGTGGACAAGGTGAAAGCGGGCTACAGCATCGATCCGCATCGCGTGTACGTCACCGGCATTTCCGCCGGCGGGGCGATGACTTCGATCATGCTGGCCTGTTATTCGGATGTGTTCGCGGCGGGCGCGATCCACTCCGGCGGCATGTACAAGGGCGCGACCACGATTTCCGGCAGCGCCTATGCGCTGTTGGCCGGCAGCATCTACTCACCGGACAGCAACGGGCGGCTGGCCTGGCAGTGCTCGGGCTCGCCGTCGCCGCGGCCGATCCCGGTGCTGGTCTTCCATGGCACCGCCGACGCCACGGTGAACCCGATCAATGGGCAGCAGGCCGTGCGCCAGTTCCTGCAGACCAACGACCTGGCTGACGATGGCGTGGACAACGACTCGGTGAAGTACGTGCCGACCAGCACCTTCCACGGCCAGGTGCCGGGTGGGCGTGCCTACACGGTTGACTCTTACACCTATGGCGGCAGGACGCTGGTGCAGCATTACGTGGTGCAGGGAATGGGGCATGCCTGGAGCGGCAGCCAGTCCGGTTTGCCGTTCACCGATCCCAAGGGGCCGGATGCCACGTTGATTACCTGGCTGTTCCTGAAGGATCAGCAGCGCTGAGTGTGGGGGCACAGGAGCAGGGGAGGCGGCGCCAGTGTGGGAGCGGTGGGCTCCCGCACTGGCGCGCGGCCTTTGCCTCATCCATCCAAGCGTGTGCGCCCGCATGCGCACTCGTGCTCAGCCGCGGGCCAGAAGCTCGTCGCGGACGATCTGTGCACCTGCGCTGAGCGCGCGCAGCTTGCCTCGTGCTACGTCACGCGACAGCGGCGCCATGCCGCAGTTGGTGCTGGGGTAGAGCTTGTCAGCATCCACGAACTGCAGGGCCTTGCGCAGCGTGTTGGCCACTTCTTCCGGCGTCTCGACCGTGCTGGAAGCCACATCGATGGCACCGACCATCACCTTCTTGCCGCGCACCAGCTCGATCAGGTCAATCGGCACGTGCGAGTTGTGGCATTCCAGCGAGATGATGTCGATGCTGGACGTCTGCAGCTTCGGGAACGATTCTTCATACTGGCGCCATTCCGAACCCAGCGTCTGCTTCCAGTCGGTGTTGGCCTTGATACCGTAGCCGTAGCAGATATGGACCGCGGTTTCGCACTTGAGCCCTTCGACCGCGCGCTCCAGTGCAGCGCTCTTGTAGTGCGCGTCATACAGGGTGTCGATCATGGTCATCGGGCCCGGCAGCGCCCATTTGATCGGCTGCGTAGTCTGCCTGCGCAGGAATTTCGCATCTTCCACAAACACCGGCTTCGGGCGGCTGACAGCGCTCACCACGGTGGGCACACTGGCGTCGTAGCGGTCGCGGATGCGGACGGTTTCACGCTTCTGGAAATCGACGCCACTGAGGTGTTCGATGAAGGTGGTGACGAAATGCTGCCGTGTCTGTTCGCCGTCACTGACGATGTCGATGCCGGCGTGCTGCTGTTCCTGCAGGGACAGGCGCAGGGCATCCTGCTTGCCTTCAATCAGGCCGTCATCCTGCAGCTTCCAGGGCGACCAGAGCTTTTCGGGCTCGGCCAGCCAGGAGGGCTTGGGCAGGCTGCCTGCGGTGGAGGTGGGGAGCAGTTTCTTCGTCGACATTGCGTCTTGTGTCCTGAGGGGCGAATGGAAAAGCGGTGGATCAGCGGGCGGCCCACTGCTCAAGCACGGCGCGGTACGGCTTGATGAAGTGTTCTTCGGTGAATCGGCCTTGCTTGACCGCCAGCTGGCTGCGTTCTTCGCGGTCGTAGACGATGCGGGTGGACGAATAGTCCTGGTGCTTCAGGCTGGGCTGGTAGACCTTGCCCGCTACGGAATTGGCGTTGTAGATCTCGGGGCGGTAGATCTTCTGGAAGGCCTCCATCGTGCTGATGGTGCCGATCAGTTCCAGGTTCGAGTAGTCGCCCAGCAGGTCACCCTGGAAGTAGAACGCCAGTGGCGCGACGCTGCCTGGCGGCATGAAGTAACGCACCTGCAGCCCCATCTTGTCGAAGTACTGGTCGGTGGGGGAGAACTCGCCTTGCCGATACTCGACGCCCAGGATGGGATGGTAGTTCTCGGTGCGGTGGTAGGTCTTGCTGCTGGACACGCTGATGCAGATCACCGGCGGCTTGCTGAAGTGCGCACGGTAGGCGTCGGACGCCAGGAAGTGCTTGAACAGCTTGCCATGAAGATCGCCGAAGTCTTCGGGAATGCCGAAGGTGGCCTTGCCTTCGTTGCTGGCGGGCAGCACGACGCTGAAATCGTAGTCGCGGACGTAGGAGGAGAAATTGTTGCCGACGATGCCTTCCGTACGCACGCCGGTACGCGTGTCGACGATGGTCGGCCGCAGCACCTCGATCAACGGGAACGTATCGCTGCCGTCGCTGCCATCGATGTGCATCTCCACCGAGATGATGTCCAGCTCGACCGCGTAGCGATCCGCGCTGGGGTTGTCCCAGTGCGCCAGATCGTTGAAGCGGTTGTTGATCATGCCGAGCGTGTTGCGCAGGTTTTCCTGGCGGGATTCGCCGCGGGCCAGGTTGGCGAAGTTGGTGGTGATTCGCGTGCCGTCAGCGGGCTGGTAGTCCTCGTTGAAAGGAATACGGGTGATGCTGAAGGTGAAGTTCTCGGTCGTCATGGGCGGCGTTCCGGGTTGCGGGGGTGACATCCGAATGCAGGTCGCTGGCATTCGGCATTCAGAGGATTGCAGCGGCCTCGGTAACGGCAGGTGCTGCACGATGGGAGAGGGCAAGCAGGGGCATCGCTCGCTGCACCGCCAGCCGCGCCCGCTGCATCAGGGCCTCGTTCTGCACGCAGCCGTCTGCGAAATCCTTGTCGGTTGCGTAGACACCCAAGGGCAGCGTTCGCGCCTGGAAGAAGCTGAAAAGCGGTCGCAGCTGGTGGTCGATCACCAGCGCGTGGCGCTCGCTGCCCCCAGTGGCGG
>NZ_JBFTNR010000287.1:0-4828 GCF_056665995.1 Stenotrophomonas sp. 05L44_2 | reverse complement strand
GCTGTACTTCGCCTACAGCCGTCGCAACGCGCTGATCGGCCGGTAAAGGCAGCGCCGGGCCATGCCCGGCGGTCTTTGGGTCGTGCCGGCACTACCGCAGGGCGGCTAACCGCCCTGCTTTGCCGCGTAGTCCTGCGCCTGGCGCATCACCCGCAACAGGTTGCCGCCCCAGATGGCGGCGATCTGTTGTTCGCTGTACCCCTTGCGCAGCAGCCACGCGGTGATCTTCGGCAGCTGGCTGACATCGGGCAGGTCGCTCAGGCCACCACCGCCATCCCAGTCCAGACCGATGCCGACGTGCTCGGGGCCGACCACCTTCAGGATGTGCTCGAAATGGGCGAAGAAGTCGTCCAGGCTGGCGTGGCGCACCGGGTGTTCGTGGTCCAGTGCCTGCTCGGCCTTCTGCAGCGCCACGCCCTGTTCGATGGTCATGCCTTCCCAGCCACCCAGCTGCTTGCTCAGGGCTTCTTCGGCCTGCTTGCGCTCGGGCGACTTGGCGGTGTCGATCAGGTAGCCGCCGTACGCGTTCACCTGGATCACCCCGCCAGCCTTGGCCAGCTTGCGCAGGCGCGCGTCATCAAGATTGCGTGGGTGGTCGTAGACCGCCTTGGCCGAGCTGTGCGACAGCACGAACGGCACCGGCATCATCGCCAGCAGATCGTCGAACACGGCATCGGAGGCGTGCGACTGGTCGATGACGATGCCCAGCTTCACCGCCTCGCGCACCAGGTCCTTGCCAGCCGGGCTCAGGCCCTTCCATTCAGCCCCCTTGGGATCGGTGACCGAATCGGCGAACTCGTTGTTGGCGAAGTGCACGGTGCTGAGCAGGCGCAGGCCCGCACGGTGATAGAACGACAGCAGGCTGGGATCGGCCACCAGCGGACTGGCGTTCTCCATGCTGATGTAGACCACGCGCTTGCCGGCGGCCTTGATCCGCGCCGCGTCATCGGCGGTCAGCGCCAATGCGAAGCGCTCGGGATTGGCGGCCAGCATCTGCCGGATCTCCAGCAACCGCTGCAGGCCGTGGTCGCGCTCGGCCAGATGCGCGGCGGCCGTGCGGTCGCCCTGGTCGGTATAGATCGCCCAGAAGCCGCCATCAAGCGCACCTTCGACCATGCGCGGGTAGTCCACCTGCGAGAGTGCGTTGCGGTCGTGCCGCTGCTCGATGTCGAAGCCGTCGCGGCCGAAATTGGCCGGCGTATCCAGATGACTGTCCAGGGTCAGCAGGCGCTGCTGCAGTGCCTTGGCACGGGCCAGCTCCTGCGCGCTGAAGTCGATGGCATGGGCGGACAGCGGCGCACTCAGCGCCAGGGCGAGCAGCAGGGACAGACGACGCAACGACGGCATGGGCATCCACCGGCAATGGGAAGGACACGACCATAGCGCCGCGACGGCCAACGCCGGTAGTGCCGTATTGATCCGCCAGCTCCATTACACTCGCCGGCAGCCGATAAGTCAGCGTGCAGCACCGCGTGCTGCGTCGACCATGGAATGGAAGCATTGATGTCGAACTCCCAGCCTCCAGCGCTGCCCGCGCAGGGCCAGGCCCCCGTCCCCGCCAGCACGGTCACCGTCGAACAGCTCAAGCGTGATGTGCTGCCAACGTTGTTTGCCGGGCGTACCGACATCGGCCGCTATGGCCCGGCCGACCTGGCCAGCGCCAGCGCCGAGCCGGCCTGGCAGGATGGCAGCGCCAACGCACTGGCCCAGGCGCTTGCCGAACTGGTCAGCCGGCTGTCCGAACACGATCCCAATGCGCTGCTGCAGCGCGCGGGATGGTGGGAGCGGTTCACCGGTGCCGATATCGAAGAACGCCTGCGCCGTCGCATTGCCATGGGCAGCAACGGCGACGTCCTGGCCAGGATCGAGCGCGAAGCCATCGCCGTGCGGGCCAGCGTCGATCGACTGGATGCGCAGCTGCTCGAGCATGACGTGCAGGGGGTGCGACTGCAGGTGTACATCGATGCAGGCGTGCAGTTCCTGCAGGAGCTGCCAGCGGCCGTCGACAGCGACGATGGCGCGCCGGTGCTCGACCGTCCGGTCGAGCGGCTGCAACGCCGCGTAGCCAACCTGACCGCGCTGCTGGCCAGCCATTCGATGAGCCGGATGCAGGTGCAGCTGGCACGCAGCCATGCCATCGACCTGCTGGACCGTTACAGCGAGACGGTGCAAATCCTGTTGCCGATCTGGCGCCAGACCATCCAGGCGCTGCACAACAGCGACAACGCCAGCCCGCAGATGATCGCCAGCGCGGCCCAGGCACAGGACCAGCTGAAACAGGCCCTGCAGCAGTTGCTGCGCACATCGGCGGTGCCGGCATGAGCGCGCCGGTACGCGATCCGCTGCAGATCCCGCCGGATCTGCAGGCGCGGGTGGAGGCTGTTCCGGGCCTGCGCGCGTTCTACCGGCGGGCCTCGCTGCTGCGGGTCTTCGGCCTGGCCTGCCTTCCGCTGGCGGCAACGGCGCTGTCCTGCATGGCGCTGGCATTTACCGGCACCGAGCTGGGCCCCCCGTCGTGGGCACAGGTGCCGGCCGGCTATGGGTCGAAGGACACGGGCAGGCAGTTGCTCATCCTGCTGGTCATGACCCCCTTGCTGCTGGTGTGGATGTTCTTCGGCGTGCGCGACCTGCTCAGCCGCCATCGCCTTCGCCGCTTCGCCTGGTCATTCGCGCTGGGTTCGATGCTGCTGTGCGGTGCCTGGGGAAGCATGGGCATCACCGCACCCGCCATCGGCCAGGGCGATCGCCTCGACTATCGCCAGCTGGACGCGCTGATCGCCAGTCCAGACTTCAGCGGCTTCAGCCCCCAGTGGCAGGCCTATCTGCGTGCACAGCAGGAGCTTCCCTACGGCGTCGCCTCGTCGGCCGTGGTCGCCACTGCCCGTGCGTTGGCCAATGGCGAAGACATCGGTGTTCCGGTATCGCCGGCAATGCAGTCCCGCTTCGAGAAGGCAGCAGGGCTGCCCCGCTCTGAACGGTCGCAGCGATTGCATCAGCAGCGTCTGCTGGGCTGGCTTCTGTTCGACGTCGGCTGGGTGCTCGCGCTGCTCGCGGTTCCGGCGCTGCTGGCGCTGGGCGCGGTGGCGATCGTGCTCGGCCACCATCTGCGGCGCAGGTCCGAGGTGATCAACGGGTTGCTGCAGCAGCTGCAGCCGGTTCCTGCGCCGCCACGCGCGCAGCCCTGAGGCTGGCGCGCGGGGGCAGTCTTCGGCGCTGTGTGGGGGAGCCGGGCATCGCCCGGCTCCACACCCCGTAGGTCAGTCCACCACGCGGCAGAACACGGCCTTCAGGTAACGCGATTCCTGCACGTGGGCCATGAACGGATGGTCCGGGCCGGCGCCGGCCACCTTCAGGATCTGGATGGTGCGGCCGGAGAAGTACGCCGCACGACGCAGCATGTCCAGGAACTGGTCCTCGGCCACGAGGCCGGTGCAGGAGAACGTGGCGAACAGGCCACCGGGCTTGACCACGCCCAGCGCCAGCTTGTTCATGTCCAGGTACTTCTTCAGCGCGGTGATGACCTGGTCGCGGTCGCGGGTCATCTTCGCCGGGTCCAGGATCACCACGTCGTACTGCTCACCGCGGTTGGCCGCATCGCGCAGCCACGGGAAGATGTCGGACTGGACGAACTTCGGGCGCACGTTGTTCAGACGTGAATTGCCCTTGGCGATCTGGATGACGTCCTCATCGATGTCGATGCCGACCACTTCCGATGCACCGCGCGCGGCCGCGTACACGGCGAAACCGCCGGTGTTGCAGCACAGGTCGAGCACGCTCTTGCCTTCCACCTGCTGGCTCAGCCACTCACGGTTCTCGCGCTGGTCGGCAAAGAAACCGGTCTTGTGCGCACCGGCCGGGTCGGCACGGAACTTGATGCCGTACTCGGTGATCACCGACGCTTCGGTGGTGGTGTTGCCGTGGAAATCGAAGCTTTCCTGCTTCTGCACGTGTTCGTCGGCGAAGCTGTGGAAGCGGCAACCCGGGAACTGTTCACGCAGGGCGTCGTAGATCCATTCGCGGTGGCGGAACATGCCGGCGGCGAAGAACTCCACCACYACCAGGTCGYYGTAGCGGTCSACCACCAGGCCGGACAGGCCATCGCCCTCGCTGTGCACCACGCGCCAGGCGTCGGACACCGCATCGAGCTTCAGCACCTCACGACGCAGCGACACCGCCTGGGCGATCTTGCGCGAGAACCAGCCGGCATCCAGCGGGATCTGCGGGTCGGTTTCGAGGATGCGTACGGCAATACGCGAATGCCCGTTGTAGAAGCCACGGCCGATGAACTCGCCATCCACGCCGACGACATCGACGAGGGAGCCGGGCTTGGGCCGGACGGTCGGCTTCTCGACCAGTTTCTGGAAGATCCACGGGTGGCTGGAACGCCACGCGTTCTTGAGGCGGACAACGGGAAGGGGGGTATTCATCCACCTATTGTAGCCGGGGGGCATGGGGCGCCGGAAATCCGGTGAAGGCCCGCCATTTGACGCGGGCCCGGCCAGGCCGCAGAATCGGCTGCAGAAGGGGAGTAGCTCCCAGACGTTGTCGCCGTCAATTCGAGCCCGCAGGCTCCGGTGCAACGGCAGTTCCGGCCCATCGGAACTGCGAGCGAGACCTTCGCCGTACTGGCGAAGCTCTGTCCCTGGATCCCCTCCCGATCCTCCGTTGCAGATCCTCGCCGTCCGGCTTGAGGCATTTTTCATTTCCCAACGGACAAACCCATGCAGACGATCGGTAATTTGTGGTTGTGGGGCGGCTTCGCAGCGGTGGTGGTCATCGCCCTGCTGGTCGACCTCGTATTGATGCGCCACGGTGGCCCGCACAAGGT
>NZ_JBFTNR010000286.1:0-4829 GCF_056665995.1 Stenotrophomonas sp. 05L44_2 | reverse complement strand
AGACGATGCTGGCGGTGGGCATGGCCGCATGGGTCGTGCGTTACGTCATGTTCGCCTTTGGCGATGCGGGCGGCGGCTTCTCGCTGCTGGTGATCGGCATCGTGCTGCACGGCATCTGCTACGACTTCTTCTTCGTCACCGGCCAGATCTACACCGATGCGCATGCCGGGCCGGCCGCGCGCAGCAGCGCGCAGGGATTCATCACCCTGGCCACGTATGGCGTGGGCATGCTGATCGGCACGTTCCTGTCCGGCGCGGTGGTGGAGCACTTCACCACTGCAGCCGGTCCGGACTGGCAGCAGATCTGGCTGTTCCCGGCAGGGGTCGCGCTGCTCGTGCTGATCGCCTTCCTGCTGCTTTTCCGCGACCGGCCAGTGGTTGCGGCCGCACCTTCCACGCCCTGAGGACCCTAACTGATGCCAAAGCCTGGAATCGCCATCGTCGGCACAGGAATGATCGGTGCCGTGCACCGTCGCGCGGCGCTGCTGGCGGGTGCCGACATCCGTGGCGTGGCCGCCTCTTCTCCGCAGCGCGCACGCGACGTGGCGCAGGCGTGGGGTGTCCCGCGTGCCTATCGGGACATCGAGGAGGTGGTCGCCGATCCACAGGTGCAGGTCGTGCACGTATGCACGCCCAACCACCTGCACCGCCCCATGGCACAGGCCGCACTGGAAGCCGGCAAGCACGTGGTCTGCGAGAAGCCGCTGGCCACTACGCTGGAAGACGCCCGGGCGCTGGCGGCGTTGGCTACCGCCAACGCGCTGGTCGCCACGGTGCCCTTCGTCTACCGCTACCACCCGGTGGTCCGCGAGGCGCGCGCACGCATCGCCCATGGCGAACTGGGGCCGTTGCACCTCATCCACGGCAGCTACCTGCAGGACTGGCTGCTGGACCCGGCCAGCAWCAACTGGCGCGTGGACCCGGCGCTGGGCGGCGCCTCGCGCGTGTTCGCCGACATCGGCTCGCACTGGTGTGACCTGGTGGAATGGGTCAGCGGCGAGCGCTTCACCGAGGTCAGCGCGGCGTTCGACACGGTGATCGCCGAACGCAGCACCGACACCGGGCAGAGCTTCACCACAGCAGCGGCCGGTGGCGCGATGCAGGCGGTCACCAGCGAGGACGTGGCCGCGGCGATGTTCCGTACCGGCGCCGGGACGCTGGCATCGTTGACGGTCAGCCAGGTATCGGCCGGACGCCACAACCGCCTCTGGTTCGAGATTGATGGTGCCAGGGCCAGCGTGGCGTTCAACCAGGAAGATGCCGAGCGCCTGTGGATCGGCAAGCCCGACCAGCGCGAGGAAGTATTCGTGCGCGGGCCGGGCGCCGGCAGTGCCGAACAGCGCCGGCTGTCGCTGTTGCCGGCCGGGCACGCGCAGGGCTACGGCCACTGCTTCGAGGCATTCGTCGCCGACACCTACCGCGCCATCGAAGGCGAGCGACCGGATGGCCTGCCCACCTTCGAAGACGGCGTGCGCTCGGCGCTGATCGTCGACCGCGTCATCACCTCGGCCAGGACCCGTGCCTGGACCGCCATCGGTTGAACCCCGGGAGCATCTCATGATGAACACGCCTGCCCGCAGAACTGCCACCCTCGCCCTGCTGCTGTTCGCTGCCCTGCCCGTCCTGGCACACGAAGCCGTCAGCCCGCACAAGCCCATCGCCGTGCAGATGTACTCACTGCGCAACGCCGGCCCGCTCGACCAGCAGTTGAAGATCGTCCACGACGCCGGCGTGGATGCGGTGGAAACGGTGGGCACGCAGGGCGTCAGCGCGGCCGAACTCAAGCAGTTGCTGGACCGGTATTCGATCAGGGCGATTTCCTCCCACGTGCAACTGGCCGAGCTGCGCAAGGACCTGGACGGCGTGGTGGCCTTCAACCGGTCGATCGGCAACACCACCCTGGTGGTGCCTTACCTGGACGCGAAGGATCGGCCGACCGATGCCGCAGGCTGGACCGCGCTGGGCAAGGAACTGGGCGCGATCGCCAAGCAGGTACGGGCCAAGGGCATGCGCCTGGCCTACCACAACCATGACTTCGAACTGGTCGACTTCAATGGCCGGACCGGCCTGGAACTGCTGTTCGCAGCGGCCGGACCGGACCTGCAGACCGAGCTGGACCTGGCCTGGGTCGCGCGTGCGGGMCTGGACCCGGCGGTGATGCTCGGCAAGTTCCGCGGCCGCCTGTTYGCGGTRCACGCCAAGGACAATGCAGCCGAGGGCCAGGCCGAAGACGAGGGCGGCTTCGCTGCCGTCGGCCAGGGTGTGCTGGACTGGCGCGCGATCCTGCCAGCCGCCGCAGCGGCCGGCGTGCACTGGTACATCCTCGAGCACGACCAGCCACGTGATCCGGCCAAGGTCATCCAGACCGGCGCGGACTACCTGCGTGAACACCTGTCCCCCCGCCTGCCAGCCAGCGCGCAGCGCTAGTACGCGAAGGAGTCCTGATTGAAAACGATGCTGAAAGTGGCTGTGATTCTCTGTGCGGCGATGCTGGCAACCACGGCATGGTCCAAGGACGACCCTGCAGCCGGCGCAAAGCTCTACACAGCGAACTGCACGGCCTGCCATGGTGCCGATCGCGCCGGCATGCCGGGCGCATTCCCCGCRCTCACCGACATCGGCAAGCGCCTGGATGCCGCGCAGATCAAGGACAAGATCAGGAAGGGCGGCGGACTGATGCCGCCGTTCTCCCAGCTGTCGCAACAGGAGATCGACGACATCACCAGTTATCTGGCGAAATAGGCCGCCAGCGTTACAGCTCGCGCACCCAGATGTTGCGGTAGCTGACTTTGGCGTCGTGCTCCTGCAGATGGATCGGCGCGCACGCATGCGGTGAATACGAGGGCGGGCCGATGTACTCGGTCCTGCCCGCCAGCACGGTGTCGTCCTGCACCAGCACGCCGTTGTGCAGGACGGTGATGCGCGCAGGCGACACAAGCCCACCGCCCACTGAGAAGCGCGGCGCCTTCCAGAGGATGTCGTAGGCCTGCCACTGCCCCGGTGCACGCGAGGCGTTCACCAGCGGCATGGCCTGCTTGTAGATGGAGCCGGCCTGACCGTTGGCATAGGTCGGGTTGTTGTAGCTGTCCAGCACCTGCAGCTCATAGAGTTCCTGCAGGAAGATGCCGCTGTTGCCCCGGTTCTGGCCGTCGAAACCCTTGGTCTCGACAGGTGTGCGCCACTCGACATGCAGCTGGATGTCGCAGAAGCGCTGCTTGGTGCGGATGCCCTTGCTGCCCGGCACGATGGTCATGGCGCCGTCGGCGACGGTCCAGGGCACACGCCCGCCCTGCTCCGACTCCCAGGCGGAGGCATCCTTGCCATCGAACAGCACGATGGCGTCGGACGGCGCCTTGCCCGGCGGCGTGGCCACGGTTGCAGGCACGGGCGTCCACACCTCGGTCTTCGCCGGGTCGCGCGCAGGATCGGTGTTGGCCTGCGCGAACGCCGGTGCAGCGGCGAGCACGCCGGCGGCGATCAATAGCGGCGCGATCTTCATGGCGTGATCCATCAGCTGGTCCCCCATGCGGGCGTGCCGGGAACATAGGCCAGCTCGCCGTCGTAGCGGCCCGGCACGGCGACGTAACGCAGCACTTCGGTCGCGCCAACCTTGGAGGTAAAGAAACCGAAGATGGTGAGCTGCTTGAACATCGTGAAGTAATGCGGCATCGGCTCTCCTGCTTCGGCGGTGCCGGTTTCGGTCACCTCGACCGCGTGCTTCCTGGCCTCTGCATCCAGCGCGCGCAGCAGTTCAGTGCGGGCCTGCGGCGCAAGTGAAACGAAGCGGCCGCCGGCGCGTTTGTCGATATCGGCGAGGCCAGCGCGGAATGTCGCCTGCTGCCGGGCGGTGTAGCAGTCGCTGACGAACGTCGCCATGAACGCACCGGCGCCTGCGTCTTTCGCCCCCGGCGTTTTCGTCCGCGGCAGGATGGTCTCGGCGATCTCGTCCAGCGTGCCGACATCCGCGTCCGAGAAGCGCGTCTTCGCCCCTGCGGCGGGAGCCTGTGCCTGACCGAGCGCGGGCAGGCCGATCATCGCCGCGCCGGTGGCGGCGACGATCATCTTCAGCAGTTCGCGGCGGTCCATCAGAGGTTCCCCGCTTTCAGTTCGCGCACGGCGTGGTCGGCAGCCCGCGCGGTCAGCGCCATGTAGGTCAGCGAAGGATTCACGCACGCGCTGGAGGTCATGCAGGCACCGTCGGTCACATAGACGTTGGGCGCATCCCAGACCTGGTTGTGCTGGTTCAGCACGGACGTCCTGCGGTCACGGCCCATGCGCGCGGTCCCCATCTCATGGATGCCCTTGCCCGGGGCGTAGTCGTTGTCGTGCATCTCCACTTCCTTGACGCCGGCGGCCTCGAGCATCTCGGCGGCATCGGCGGCCATGTCCTTGCGCATGGCCAGTTCGTTGGCGCGCATGGATACATCCATCGCCAGCACCGGCAGACCCCACTTGTCCTTGCGGTCCCGGTCCAGGCGGATCGTGTTGTCGTGGTGCGGCAGCATTTCGCCGAAGCCGGTCATGCCGATGCGCCAGTCACCGGGCACGGTCAGCGCCTCCTTCAGGTCGGCGCCGATGTTCAGCTCGGCAATCTCGCGCGACCACCCCGTGCGGCTGGCACCGCCCTGGTAGCCGAAGCCGCGCAGGTAGCCGCGCTTGTCAGCGGCCACGTTGCGGAAGCGGGGAATGTAGAAGCCGCAGGGACGACGGCCGAAGTAGTACTTGTCCTCGAAGCCTTCGACCCGGCCGGAGGCACCCGCGCCGAAATGATGGTCCATCACGTTGTGTCCCAGCTCACCGGACGAAGAGCCCAGCCCACCCTCCCACAC
>NZ_JBFTNR010000285.1:0-4832 GCF_056665995.1 Stenotrophomonas sp. 05L44_2 | reverse complement strand
CCTATGGGATGACGCTGCCGGAGGCCTGAAAGACTCCCCGGGAACATTGAGTCGACGCCTCAAGGCCATCCGGCTTTCGCCATGGCCCGACCAGGCATTCAGCGCACGCTCGATTTCAGTCCAGGAAGCATGACTTCATGCACTGCAGATTGACTACAAATGTAGTCATTATCTCTGTGTCCATTGAAGGATCCTGCCATGAGAGCACCTCTGCTTGCCTGCCTGTTCTTCCTGGCGCTACGCCCGTTTGCGGCCGCAGCCAACACGCCTGATGCCTTGGCAGCGATAGAGCGGAATGCCCGCAACGCGCATTCCGACGCGGTCTACATTGAAAGCGGGCGCGGGGTGCTGCTGCAGATCGCGCCGGCAGCCGGTGAAGACCGCATCCACCTGATGTCGGCGACCAAGTCCGTCGTCGCCCTGGCCATCGGGCTGCTGCTCGATGACGGCAAGCTCGCATCCATCGACGAACCGGTCAGCACGGTGTACCCGGAATGGCGCCAGGGCAGGAAGCGGGACATCACGATCCGGATGTTGATGGACCACACCTCCGGCCTGCAGAACGTGGCCAACGCGGGGGTGGAACTGGAGGGCGCGCCGGATCTGGTGAAGCTGGCGCTGGCGGCCGAGGTGTCCAGCGATCCAGGCACCACCTTCGCCTACAACAACAAGGCGACCAATCTTCTGCCGGACATCGTGCAGCGGCTTGCCGGCAAGCCACTGGATGTCTATCTGGACGAACGGTTGTTCAAGCCGCTTGGCATCACCGGCCATGCATGGATGAAGGACCAGGCCGGGACGCCCATGGGCATGGCCGGACTGTCGTTGTCGGCGGTTGATCTTGCAGCGATCGGACGATTGATGCTGGACGGCGGCGTCACCCCGGACGGCAAGCGGTTGCTGAGCGAACGCTCGGTAGCGTTGATGACCGCCGAAAGCGCGCGTTCCCCCGACGTCGGCCTGTTGTGGTGGCGCATCCCCGCATGGGAGCACTACCGATTGAAGGCCGGTGCAGCCACGCTTCTGAGCGCTCGCAGCATGGATGCCGTGATGCTGGACGCGCTGCTGGCCGCCGACGGCCAGGTATTTGACAGCAAGTCAGCGCTGATCAGCTTCCTGGCCGAACGGCTGGGACCGAGCTGGCCACAGCGCTACGCTGCGGAAATCACTGGGCGTGGACTGAAGCTCGGCGACATCTTCGACATCGACCGAGGGCCGGTAGTGGCATACGCCGCCAACGGCTATCTCGGCCAGCACCTGGTCATTGTTCCCGACAAGGGCGTGGTGGCGGTAAGGCAGATTCAACGGCGGGAGAGCCACAGCGCCCCGCTCGACGATTACGCCGCGTTTCCCATGGATGTACTGCGGCTGGCAGAGACGCTGTGACCGGCCAGTACGCTAGGGAATGCGGCAGCTCGCGAACACATCCAGTCCCGGCTGGTAGATACCGCTGCTGATAGCGAACAGTCCCAGCAGGGAGTGGAAGAGATTGTCGTGGCTGTAGGATCCGGTGCCCGCAGCATGGCGCAGGCAGCCAGATCAAGGCGGGCATGGGTTGCAAAGCCCGGGGAGAACCACATCACCATCGGCACCTGGGTCTGCTCGCGTGGCGCAATGAAGTAGGGCGTTCCGTGCAGATGCAGGCCGCGCTCGCCAAGCGACTCGCCGTGATCGGAGACATAGATCAGTGCAACGTCACGCTGCTCCGAATAGGTCTGCAGCAGGTCGATGGCCTTGCCCAGCAGCCGGTCGGTATAGACCAGCGTATTGTCGTAGGTGTTGGTCAGCCAGCACGCTCTGCACCTGCCGGCCCTGGGCACGGCGGACCAGCGCCTTGATGCGCGCGTCCAGCTCCTTCAGGGAAAAGGGCTTGACCAGGTAATCATCCGCACCCAGCGCGAGCCCCTGCACGCGGTCTTCCACCGGATCACGGGCGGTCAGCATCAGGATCGGAACCGGGTTCTGGAACTTCTCGCGGAGTGTCTGGCACAGTGCCATGCCATCAAGACGGGGCAGCATCAGGTCCAGCAGGATGGCATCGTAATCATTCTGCGTTGCCCTGCGCAGGCCGCTGGCACCATCCCGTGCGTCGTCAAGTACGTAGCCCAGTGGCTCGAAGAACGCGTAAAGGTTGGCAACCAGCTCGGGGTTGTCTTCAATGATGAGCAGTCGTGTCATTGGCTACGTGCATCCGTGCATGAGCACCGGACTTTGGACGATCACCTGTGGTTTGCCAAGTGCGGGGAGGTGCTGCAGGCCATCGCCGGGCGCGGCGACAGGCGGCTGTGATAGCGTGCCAGGATGAAGATCCTTGCCATATCCGGTAGTGCACGCCGGCTGTCCACCAACACCGCATTGCTGAGGGCGCTGGAAGAAATCGCGCCGCCGGATATCGAGCTGACGACCTGCGCCGATCTCGGCGGACTTCCCGTTTTCTCTCCCGACCTTGAAGATCTGCCCTTGCATGACAGCGTCGTGCGCTTCAAGCACTGCATTGAAGCCAGCGATGGCATCCTGATTTCAAGCCCCGAGTACGCAAGAGGCATTCCCGGCGGCCTGAAGAACGCCATGGATTGGCTGGTATCGGGCGACCTYGTGGTTGCAAAGCCCATCGCCTTGGTGCACGCCTCGCATCGCGGCGACGACATGCTCGCGTCTCTCCGGCTTGTGCTGTCGACCATCAGTTCCCGCTTCAACGAGGAACTGTTCCTGCGCTTTCCTTTCATGAAGATGGAGCCGGAGGCCATTGCCAGTGCTGTAAGACAACCGGTCAATCGCGCGCCGGCAGAGGCCTTTCTTCAGGAATTCGCCCGCTACTGCGGCCGACCGCAGGGTGATCGCGCATGATCGATAGCGCGGCCTGCTGACAAGGGCCGTCCGGACACGCACCGTGCGTCCGCAAGGCCCGGCCATGCGCTTGCGGCGTCAGCGGGTCACAGGGGTGCAGATGGGAATAGCCTGCAGCGTCCACGAACTGCGGCAGCGTCMACAGCTGGCCATTGGGCCCCCAGCGCCTGCAGACGCTGTACATGTCGCCGGCAATGAGGGTGAGGGCGCCGCATTGCTGAACGCGGGTTTGCGGGCGCCCATCGGGTCCGGTCGGGCGCACGGATTCATTCACAGGCGCTGCCCTATATTCCGGGTCACAACACCGCATACCGCGGCTGGACCGGGAGCATTCCCATGAAAACCGGACATTTGCTTGGCATTGCCCTGGGCGCTGCAATCACCCTGGTGGCTACCCCTGCCTGGGCCGATCCGCCGCACCATGCACGTGGCAACGGACCGCCGCCCCACGCAGGCGGCCCCCACAACCGCGACGCACCCCCGCCGGGCTGGCAGAAAAAGGCATGGCGCCGCGGTGACCGCTTGCCCTGGGCCGAGGTTGACCGCCGCTACTGGGTGGACGACTACGCGCATTACCGTCTGCGCGATCCCGGCCGCGGTCAGCGGTGGGTGCGGCAGTCGGATACGGAATACCTGCTGGTGGAGATCGCCACCGGCGTGATCATCGACGCCTTGCGTCGCTAGGGATTCCGGCACGAGCCCCCGGGCGGCGCGCAGCCGCCGCGGGGGTAATGGCGGCACGGCCGCCGGTGACATCGCGCTCTCACCCCGGCAACTCGCACTTCATCTTGCCGTCCACGTAATACGGCTTGGGTACGTTCGGGTTGTCGCTGGTCTTCTCAAAGACCACTTCGAACGACGCTGCGTCGGGCGAGCCCTTGCGATCGGTACACGCGTCGTGGAGTTTTTTCTTGACCGCGGCAATGCCGGCCTCGCGGTTGGCACCGTCGGCGCTGTTGGTCAGGTTCACGGTTTCAGCCAGGGCCAAGGGGCTGAAGGCAGACAGGCAGCCGGCGATCATCAGGGTATGCAGCTTGGTCAAGGGTGCACCTCGCGGAAGTCCAATGAGGCGGTCAGCATAATGCGGGAGCGTTAACAGCACGTGCCCGCTGGCGGCAGTTGGCTTGGCTGATGTTGTTTGGTACAAGCCAAGCTGTCGAAGATCAGAGAATGGGCGCGAGCCATGTCCGAACCCTATTCGGCCCTGCTCAGGCTGCAGCTGCCGCGCGAGCGTCTTGCACGCTGGTTGGCGGCCCCGGTGCCTGCAGCATCGAGGTGGGATGACTGGCGATCCATCGCCGGCCGGTGGCGCCTGCCCGGCGGCGTCGATCTGGCTGCGTCCAGTGATGTGGAGCTGGGTGAATTCCTCTCCGATTGCACTGCAATGCTGGCCCGGCATGCGGACAATCGCGCCGCGTTGGCCGCCCTCCTGGAATCGGCGCAGGCGGAGAACATCAAGGTTGCGGCCTACGATCGGGCCGGGGCGTACTTCGTTGCAGGGTCACTGACGTATTCCGAGAACCTCTATGATCTGGTCGTGTTCCTGGCGATGGCGCGGGGCGCCGCCGATTTCCTTGAGCCTGGCGAGCACGGCGTGGCACTGGTGCACGACTACCTATGGGCCGAGGACGGTGAGCGGGAGACGGTTGCCGCGGTCCACCTCGCCGGCAAGGGCGATTCGGGCTTCATGACGCCGGCGCAGGCCGGCGAGACCGCTGCGACCTTCGATGCAATGGTCGAGTTCATGCTGGACGGAGCGGACGACCCGCAGTTCACTCCACGCAATCAGTTCGACCGTATCCAGGAGCGCGGCCATGCGGCCCAGGAGAACTAGATGACAAGCACAGGCACCCGCAGGGATCCAGTCAGCAGGAGAGCACGCTGCTTGCCCGGCGCCCTTGTGCTCTGCTTCTGCATGCTGGCCGGATCTGCGCTGGCGCAGACATCGCCGGTCACGCGCACCTGGTTCGTGAGCGGAGCAGAGT
>NZ_JBFTNR010000284.1:0-7401 GCF_056665995.1 Stenotrophomonas sp. 05L44_2 | reverse complement strand
GCAGGACACGCCGTAAACCCATCCATGGGGGCTCGATGGCGCCATCCATGGCGCCAACGGTCCTGCAGCCCCATACCGCCCCGCCCTCGACAGTTTCCCGATGACGGTGGTAGATCCACGCCATGCGTGGATGAATTTCCAACGAAATCGAATATTTCGACAATTGAACGAAGAGCATCCACGCATGGCGTGGATCTACCGTGTCGACCAAGGTGACACCCACCAGGAGCAGGCCCTGCCATTTCGACAGATCGCGGAAAACTGTCGAAGGCGGGGTGGGTCCGGTTGCGGGGGTGTCCGCGGCATGGATGCCGCGGCCAAGCCCCCAGGGATGGGTTTACGGCGTCCCCCGCGCAGCCCACCCCGCCCGGCCAAGCACAGCTGTTGCTTGCACGACCACACCAGCCACGAGGGGCTCCGCCGTTGGCCGTATCCCGCCGATAGGCGCGATAATGAAAGGATGGAAACCGTCCGCATCGCCACCCGCAAGAGCCCGCTCGCCCTCTGGCAGAGCGAACACGTCGCCGACCGCCTGCGCCAGGCACATCCCGATCTGCACGTGGAACTGGTGCCGATGAGCACCCGCGGCGATGAAGTGCTTGACCGCTCGCTGGCGGCCATCGGTGGCAAGGGCCTGTTCCTCAAGGAACTGGAGCTGGCSATGCTGCGYGGCGASGCCGACTGCGCSGTGCACTCGYTGAAGGAYGTGCCGATGGAACTGGATGCGCCGTTCGCGCTGCCGGCAATGCTGACCCGCCACGATCCGGCCGATGGTTTCGTCTCCAACCTGTATGCCTCGCTGGATGCACTGCCGATCGGTGCGCGCGTCGGTACCTCGTCACTGCGCCGCCAGGCCCAGCTGCGTGCGCTGCGCCCGGACCTGGAGCTGCTGGACCTGCGCGGCAACGTCAACACCCGTCTGGCCAAGCTCGACAACGGCGGCTACGACGCCATCGTGCTGGCCGTGGCCGGGCTGGAACGGCTGGGCCTGGGCAATCGCATCGTCGCCCGCCTGCAGCCGCCGCAGTGGTTGCCGGCGCCGGCGCAGGGCGCGGTGGCGGTGGAGTGCGATGGCGGCAATGCCGCGCTGATGGCGCTGTTTGCAGGCCTGGATGACGCCGCCACGCGCGCCTGTGYAGAAGCGGAGCGGGCGATGAACCGCGCGCTGCATGGCAGCTGCCATGTGCCGGYGGCGGCGATCGCGCAGTGGCAGGGCCAGGACCTGCACCTGCAGGGGCTGGTCGGCAGCGCCAGTGACGGCCGCGCGGTGCGTGCCGACGCCGTGGGCCCGGCCAGCGACCCGGAAGTGCTGGGCCAGCGCGTGGCGAAGATGCTGCTGGATGCGGGTGCTGGCGAGCTGTTGAACGTCTGAGCCACCGCAGGTAATGCCGGCCAGCGGCCGGCACTACCAAAAGCAGAACGGGCGCCAGGCGCCCGTTTCGCTTATTTGAACTTGTAGACCACGTTCATCGTGGTCAGCGTATCGGTCTTGCGCTTGTCCTCGGCGACGTCGCTGTTGTAACGCGCCTGCCAGCCGGCCTTCAGCGCCAGGTGCTCGTTCATGCTCACCGAGACACCAAAATCGTTCTGGCCGAAGGTGTTGTACGAACCCGATTCGACCAGCAGCGTGTTGATCAGGTCGGTGTTGTCGGTCAGCGAGTACTTCAGGTCGAACAGGCCGCGACCGATCAGGCCGGTGCGGGTGCGGTCGTCCTCGGTGCTGTGGGTGCGGCGCACACCGGGGCCGATCTGCGCATCGAACGAGAAACGCTCGGTGTTCCACAGCCGGGTGCCGTAACCCAGACCGAACGAGCTCTGCCGGTCGTAGGTGGCGAAGTCATCACGCTCGGTACGTACCGTGGCCGTCAGCTGGCGATGTTCGCCCAGCTGCAGCGCGCTGCCTGCACTGCCGGTGTAGCGGTTGGCGGTGGTGTTGTTGCGGCGCGTGGTGGTGCCGTCGTCGCTGGTTTCGGTCACCTTGGAGCTGGAGCGCAGGCCGAACAGGTCCATGCTGTGCACCCAGTCGCCATCGGTGTAGCGCAGGCGCAGGCGGCCGTTGAAGCTCTCGGTGCTGCTGTTGCCACGTGCCGACGCGAAGCCGAGTTCGCCACCACTGCCGCTCCACGGCGAGGACATCGCCGCCAGTTCGGAGGCATCCTGCGCATACGCCAGCGGGGCGCAGAGCAGCAAGGGGACCAGCAGGGACACGCGCAGGGACATCGAGGCTTCTCCGAAGCGGTTGGCAGCCGGTGATGATACTGGAAGCGTGATGACCGTCCGAATCGCCCGTCCCGCCTGCTTCAGCAGGCGTTGTCGGCCAGGCCCATTCAGGGCAGGTCGACCTGCAGGGCAGGATCGTTGAAGCGCGAGTACCGCAGCCGCAGCTGGAAGGGCTTGCCGTTGTTGTGGCCGCTGCGCACGATCTGCCGCGGCAGGCCCTGCGCATCCACCCAGTACTCCAGGCGCTCACCGGCCGTGGCGCCACGCAGGCGGTAGTGGCGGGTGCTGACGCCGTCCAGCGTCTGCTCGCCCAGGTCTTCGGCCTGCAGGGCCTGTGCGGGGATATCGGCAGGCAGCGGGCTGCGCCATTGCTCCAGCAGCCCCGGCGGGGTCGGCACCTGGCGGATCGCATCGTCGGCCTGCAGGAACATGGTGTCGCCGATGATCACCTGTGGTCCGGCAGGGGTCTGTACCCGGAACCGGTCCGGGGCGACGAAGTCCATCGCGGTACGCACCGGCTGCTGCGCGCCCAGCACCTCCAGCTCGGCATGGAAGCTGCGCAGGGCGGCAAAGCGCTGGCTGGCAGACAGCACCGCCTGCGCCGGATCGGCAGCGGGGACGGGCGTCGCAGCGTCGGTGGGCGCCGGTGCGCGGTCGCAGGCGGCCAGCAGCAGGCAGGCCAGCAGGGGCAGGACAGACAACCGGCGCATCGGGCGCTCCACGGGGCAGGGGGCGCCCACGATAGCCCAATCGTCCGCCACAACGCCCGAGACTCGGACATAATCGGGGGCATGGACCGATACGAACGCATCACCGCCCTGCATCGTCTGCTCAAGTCCGCACGCTATCCGGTGACGGTGGCGACCCTGCAGGACAAGCTCGGTTGCTCCCGGGCCACCGTCTACCGCGACCTGGCGTTCCTGCGCGATGCGCTGATGGCGCCGATCGAGGGCGATGGCGAGGCCGGCTTCCGCTACCTGGCCGACGAGAGCGACCGCTTCGAGCTGCCCGGCCTGTGGCTGAGCTCGGAGGAGCTGCACGCCCTGCTGGCCTCGCAGCACCTGCTGGCCCGTACCGGCGGCGGCGTGCTGTCTTCGGTGCTGGCGCCGCTGCAGCAGCGCATCGAGAGCCTGCTGGCCGCCCAGGCCGGTGTTTCCAGCTGGCCGGTGGATCGGGTGCGGGTGATTCCGCACCGTGGCCGCAAGTTCGATGAAGCCAGCTTCCGTTCGGTGGCCTCGGCGGTGCTGGAGCGCAAGCAGCTGGGCTTTGAGTACCGCGCCCGCTCGACCGACGAAGCGACCAAGCGCACCGTATCGCCGCAACGGCTGACCCATTACCGCGACAACTGGTACCTGGACGGCTGGGACCATGATCGCGAGGCCCTGCGCAGCTTCGCGGTGGACCGCATCTACAAGGCGCGGGTGATCGACAGCACCGCCCGCGATGTCGCCGACAGCGAACTGGACGAGCAGCTCGGCGCCAGCTACGGCATCTTCTCCGGTGCGCCCAAGGGCTGGGCAACCATCCTGTTCAGTGCCAAGGCCGCGCGCTGGGTGGCCGACGAGCACTGGCACTCCAAGCAGCAGGGACGCTTCCTCGCCGATGGCCGCTACGAATTGAAAGTGCCCTACAGCGTGTCGCGCGAACTGTTGATGGACGTGTTGCATTACGGGTCCGATGCCGAGATCGTCGAGCCGATGATGCTGCGCGAGCAGGCCAAGGCACTGCTGGAACTGGCCCTGACCAACTACGAAAAATCCTGACACCTCCCCCGAGATCGATTGCGCCCATGAAGAAGACCCTGTTGCTGCCCCTGTTCGCCGCTGCGCTGGCCCTGACCGCCTGCGGCAAGTCCGGTGAGCCTTCGCAGAAGCTGGTGGTGGCCGCCACCGCCGTGCCGCACGCCGAGATCCTGGAAGTGGTCAAGCCGATCCTCAAGCAGGAAGGCGTGGAGCTGGACGTGCGCGTGTTCAACGACTACGTGCAGCCCAACGACCAGCTGGTGCAGAAGCAGGTGGATGCCAACTACTTCCAGACCGAACCGTACCTGGACGCCTACAACCGTGATCGCAAGACCGACCTGACCAAGGTGGTGGGCGTGCACATCGAGCCGTTCGGTGCCTACTCGCGCAAGATCAAGTCGCTGGCCGAACTGCGTGAAGGGGCCGATGTGGTGATCCCCAACGACCCCAGCAACAACAGCCGCGCGCTGATCCTGCTGCACAAGGCCGGCGTGATCGAGCTGAAGGATCCGACCAACGCACTGGCCACCCAGCGCGACATCGTTTCCAACCCGAAGAACCTGAAGTTCCGCGAGCTGGATTCGGCCATGCTGCCGCGCGTGCTCGACCAGGTCGATCTGGCCCTGATCAACACCAACTATGCGCTGGATGCCGGCCTCAACCCGACCAAGGACGCGCTGGCGATCGAGAGCAAGGACTCGCCSTACGTGAACTTCCTGGTCGCCCGCCGGCCGGCACTACCGTCAGTCGACGTGGAAGGCGAGGGTGGCGGCCACGGCCTGCTGCCACCCGGCGTAGAGTTTCTCGCGCCGGGCCACCGCCATCTGCGGTTCGAAGCGGCGATCCAGCCCCCACTGTGCCGCGATCTGTTCGCGGCTCTCCCAGAAGCCGACCGCCAGCCCGGCCAGATAGGCCGCACCCAGCGCGGTGGTCTCGGTCACCCGCGGTCGCAGCAGGGGGACGCCGAGGATGTCGGCCTGGAAGCTGGCAAGGAAGTCGTTGCCGATCGCGCCGCCATCGGCGCGCAGTTCACTGAGCGAGATGCCCGCATCGGACTGCATCGCATCCAGAACGTCGCGGGTCTGGTAGGCCATCGCCTCCAGCGCTGCGCGCACGAAGTGGGCCTTGCCTGTGCCACGGGTCAGGCCGAACATCGCACCGCGCACGTCGCTGCGCCAGTACGGTGCACCCAGGCCGACGAAGGCCGGCACCAGGTACACCCCCGCGCTGTCCGGCACCTGTGCGGCCAAGGCCTGGCTGTCAGCAGCGCGATCGATCATGCGCAGCCCATCGCGCAGCCACTGCACCACCGAGCCGGCGATGAAGATCGACCCCTCCAGCGCGTATTCCACCTTTCCCTCCAGGCCCCAGGCAATGGTGGTCAGCAGGCCATTGCGCGAGCGCACGGCCTGCGTGCCGGTGTGCATCAGCATGAAGCAGCCGGTGCCATAGGTGTTCTTGACCATGCCTGGCTGGAAGCAGGCCTGGCCGAACAGCGCGGCCTGCTGGTCGCCGGCGATGCCGGCAATCGGGATCGGATGGTCGAAGAAGAACTGCGGGCGCGTGTGCGCGTACACCGAACTGGAATCGCGCACCTGCGGCAGCATCGCACGCGGAATGTCCAGCAGGGCCAGCAGGTCCTCGTCCCAGTCCAAGGTGTGGATGTTGAACAGCAGCGTACGCGCGGCGTTGCTGTAGTCGGTCACGTGCGCCTGGCCGCCGCTGAGATTCCACACCAGCCAGCTGTCGATGGTGCCGAACAGCAGCTCGCCGCGCTCGGCCCGCTGCTGCGCGCCGTCGACGTGGTCGAGGATCCAGCGGATCTTGGTGGCCGAGAAATAGGCATCGATCAGCAGGCCGGTACGCTCGCGGATCAGCGCTTCGTGGCCGTCGGACTTCAGCCGCTCGCAGATCGCCTGGCTCTGCCGCGACTGCCAGACGATGGCGTTGTGGATCGGCTGGCCGCTGGCACGGTCCCAGACCACGGTGGTTTCGCGCTGGTTGGTGATGCCCAGTGCGGCGATGTGGCGGGGATCGATCTGTTCGCGGCTGAGCAGTTCGGTGATCGTGGCATAGACGCTGGTCAGGATCTCGCGCGGGTCATGCTCGACCCAGCCCGGCTGTGGAAACAACTGGGCAAACTCGCGCTGCGCGCTGCCGACGATGTCGCCGGCGCGATCGAACAGGATCGCGCGCGAACTGGTGGTTCCCTGGTCGATGGCCAGCACGTAGCGGGGCGTCATGCAGCGTCTCCGGTGGCGATGTTGGGATCGTAATGCATCGGTGGCGCCGGGCCGCGCGCGGCATTACCGGCGACGTGAATCCATCCAGGCCTGCAGCCGTGCCGCCTGTGTCGCGTCCATCTGCAGCCCCAGCTTGCTCCGCCGCCACAGTACATCCTCGGCGCTGCGGGCCCACTCGTGGTCGCACAGGAACGCCACCTCGCGTGCGTGCAGGCCCGCGCCAAAGTCTTCGCCCAGATCGAACAGGCTGCGTGCGCCGTGCAGCAGATCGATGCTGCGACTGCCATAGGCGCTGGCCCAGCGCCGCAGCGTGGCCTCCGGCAGCCAGGGGGCCTGGTGCCGAAGCTGTTCCCGTGCCTGCCCGGCATCGCCCCAGTCGCTGCCGGGCAGTGGCTCGCCTGCCGCCGTCCAGGCGGGGCGGGCGTGCGGCAGATAGGGGCGCAGCAGGTCCAGTGCCTCCTCGGCCAGTACCCGGTACGTGGTCAGCTTGCCGCCCAGCACGTGCAGCGCAGGCGCACCGTCGGCGTCCAGTTGCAGGCGATAGTCACGGCTCAGTTTGGCCGCGCGCGGGTCCGGGTCGGCCAGCAACGGGCGCACGCCGGCAAACTGCCAGACCACCTCGGCAGGTGCGACCGGATCGCGCAGGTAGCCGTTGGCAGCGCTGCACAGGTAGTCCACTTCCGCGGGCAGCACACTGCAGCGTGCGGGGTCGCCGCGATAGTCGGTGTCGGTGGTGCCGATGAGCAGGTGGTCGTGGAAGGGCAGCAGGAACACCACACGGCCGTCGGGCTGCTGCAGCAGGCAGGCGCGGTCGTTCGGCCAGGCGCGGCGCAGCACGATGTGGCTGCCCTGGACCAGGCGCAGCGCAGGTCCGCCGCTGCGGGCGTGCATGCGCTCCAGCAGACCGCCGGCCCAGGGGCCTGCGGCGTTGACCACCGCCTGTGCCTGCACGGTCTGCTGATGGCCTGCGGCGTTTTCCAGTACGGCGTGCCAGCGTCCGTGCCCGCGTTGCAGGTCCACGCAGCGCGTGCCGGTCAGGATGCATGCACCCCGCTGCGCAGCATCGAGCGCGTTGAGGATGACCAGCCGCGCATCATCCACCTGCGCGTCGGCGTAGCTGAAGGCGTGCTGCAGCTGTGGCGACAGCAGCGCGCCGAGTGGATCGTCGTGCAGATCCACGGCGCGCGACGCAGGAA
>NZ_JBFTNR010000283.1:0-4886 GCF_056665995.1 Stenotrophomonas sp. 05L44_2 | reverse complement strand
GTGTTCCAGAACGGCATTGGCCATCAGGGTGCCGGCCAGGGTCTTGCTCAACGAGCCGATCTCGTAGAGGGTCGCATCGGTTGGAGGGCCAGGCTTGCCGGTTTCCATGTCGCCGCGATGACGGACGAATTCCTCGCCCCGGTACACGACGCCGATCGAGGTCGAATGAAGTAGCGGCCGCTGGATCAGCGTCGCGGCAACTTCGTCGATCTCCGCCCCGAGATCCTTCGTTGCGGCCCTCTCGCTGGCGCAGCCTGCCGCCAACAACGCCGCGGATACGACCACGCTGCCGAGCCATCGCCTGTTTCGAACGGTCATCGGATTCGCATGCATGCGTAGGCGCTTGAAGGGAGGTGGGAAAAGGGCTCTTAAGATACCCGATGGCAGGGGCTCGATTGCCGATGGATGCCGAGCCTCGCCCCGGGTCGAGCTCCCCTGCCCGGTGCACGCCCGTCGCTGAACGCTGCCAGCATCTCCACGCAATCTCCATCGCCCCTCCATGCTCCCTCCAAAGGACGGCAGATACTGGCAGCGATCAGGGGAAATGCCTCCATCGATCCCCTGCCCCATCCTCGATCTGCCCAGGTCCCCATGAAGCCCCCACACGATCCGGCCGTCGCAGCCGGCAGCATCGGCCAGCAGAATGCGGCCGCCACCCTGAAAGCCATCCTGCGCACCTACCCCTGGCAGCTCACCGGCACCTTTTCGCTGGTGGCGCTGGAGAATGCGCTGCTGCTGGCCTATCCGCTGTTCGCCGGCTTCGCGGTGGACGCGATCATCCGTGGCAACGTCGGCCATGCCATTTCCTACGCCGGCGTGGTGCTGCTGTTCTGGCTGGTAGGCGCCGCCCGCCGTGCGGTCGATACACGCACCTTCACCCGTATCTACGCCGATCTGGCCGTAAACGTGGTGCAGGCGCAGCGGCGCCTTGGCCAGGCCACCTCCACCTCGGCGGCGCGGGTGGTACTGGCCCGCGAGTTCGTCGACTTCTTCGAGAAGCACGTGCCGATCATCGCCACTGCGCTCGTTTCCATGTTCGGCGCGGCGGCGATGCTGCTGGCAATCGAACCCCTGGTGGGGGCCGCCAGCCTCATCGCCCTGCTCGGTGCGCTGGTGTTGCTGCCCTCGTTCGCTCGCCGCAACGAGCAGTTGCACGGCCGCCTGAACAACCGGCTGGAGCATGAAATCCGGCTGGTCGACCGGGTCGGCCCGTCGGTACTGCGCCGCCACTACCGCACCCTGTCGCGACTGCGCATCCTGCTGTCCGATCGCGAGGCTGGTGCCTTCGTGGTGGTCGGCGCGGCTGCTGCGGTGCTGTTTGCCTTGACCATCGGCCGCCTCGCCATGACCGATGGCGTGACCCCTGGCCACGTCTATGCGGTGATGACCTACCTGTGGACCTTTGTCGGCAGCCTGGACGATGCACCGTCGATGGTCGACCAGCTGGCAAGGCTGAAGGACATCGGCCGCCGGGTGAGCCCGGGAATGGAGGATGCGGAGAACAACGTCCACCCCGGGCCATGAGCCACCGCAGCTGTCTAGGCGATTGTCTCCATTGCTGCGGGCAGAGCGACAACCGAGCCGCCCAGCACTTGCCAGACACCGGCCGTCTTCCCCCAGAAGCGGCAGTACCTGAAGCGGCCAGAGAAGGCTGCGCCATCGAAGGTTCCGGCCAGGGCCGCAGTGGTGAGTGCAACAGCGGTTTGATCATGCAGGGCAATCTCCACCGATTGCCATTCGGCCATGCTCAGCTTCTGGCGCCCTGAACGATGCAGGGCCAGATCATCCTGCTTGCCAAACACTTCGCCCGAAGGCCCCACAAAGATCAGGGCATCTGCAATCAGGCCATCCAGCGCGGCCACGTCGCTGGTGAGCATCGCGATGCGCAGCGCTTCTTCGAGCTGCCGTATTTCAGTGTCCATGCCGGCTCCATGGTAGTTGGGCGATTGCTGCGTCAGTGACAACCTGCCATCACTGCCGATGGGCTTCGGGCGCCAGGGTATGGATCACCCTGCCCTGCGCGTCCAGGAACTCGATGGCCCCGTAGCCTTCCGGCGTTACGGTCAGGCGCAGCCTGGCGCGGTCCTGTTGATCGTTCAGCGCGATGGCAGGGGTGCCATCGGCAGCCACCGCCATCTCGATGCGTGTTGGCGTCTGCACCCCCGGAATCAGGCGATTGTCCAGCCGCGGCTCGCGAATCAGCGGCGGCGCCTGGTTGATCGAGAACCGAACGTCGCCGTCGGGCGACACGCGCCAGCCAATTGCATCCATGGCCGGGTGGTCAAGCGCCAGTACGGCCATGCCGCCCTCGACGTCTGCGGTTCCAAAGCCACCGCGCTCGCTCCCCTTGTGGTCGTACAGCACAATGCCCGCCACATTGAAGGCTCGCTTGTACTGGATGCCATCGATGATGGGCGGTGGCGTCTGGCCCGAGAGCGTCATCCGGATCACCCCGTTCTCATCGACGATATCGATCCGCCGCGCCGTGATGCGTTCTTTGTCCGGAGCATCCACGCGGGTCTGCGGCGAGGTGCTGACGATCAGCTTCTGCAGCTGCTCGACCGAGGGGCGTTTGGGGCTGGTGGTTTCCGCCGCCAGGGCGGCCATGGAGAAAGAAGAAAGCGCGACGGCGGTTGCAATGCAGTGTGYTCGATTCATGGATTCTCCCAAGGCCAGGAATGATTCAGGCGCGGATACGGGACTACGCCGGCCATGTCAGCCACGCGCCCGGCTCGACGACCTGCACGGCCACGGCACGGTCACCGGCTGCCTTGCGAAGCCGCCCGAGCGGGTCGTCCACTTCCGCATAGTTGTCCATTCCGCTGATGCCATAGTGAATGGGCACCAGCGTGCGTGCGCCGAGGATTGCCGCCGCTGCCACCGCCTGCTCCGGCGTCAGTACGCCAGGCTGGCCACTTACGGGCTCGCGCCAGCCGAACGTGGCGCCATTGATGGGGAGGAAGGCCGCATCGAACGGTCCGAACTGGCGCCCGATATGCCACCAATGGCCGTGCCATTGGGTGTCGCCGCCATGGAAGATGCGTCGGCCGCCCGCTGTTACCACCCAGGAAACCTGCGTATCGCCGTAGCCGTCCGATGCCGGTACCGGCGTCGCAGTGAAGTCGCCCAGCAGTTGGGGCTCCCACAGCGCGCTCGGCCGTGCACGTGCGGCTGCGGGTAGCGGCATGGGCTGCAGGCCGGCTGGATATGCGAGTGTTCCCCCTTTGCTGAGCGCCGCCGCAACCGCATCTGCATCGAAGTGATCGGAGTGGGTGTGGGTGACCAGCACGTGGCTTTCGCCCAGCACATCGTTCACCGGCACCAGCCGGTCCGGCAACGCCTTGCCCCACGTTGCGGGATTCACCAGCGGATCAATCAGCAGCGTGCTCTCCGGCAACTGCAGCCGCACCCCGGCCCACGCCAATCGCTGGGCGCGCAGGCTGCGCATCGCCGCTGGTGGCGCAGCGGCACCAGCAGGGACCAGCGCAGCAGCGGCCACACCGGCGCAACGGGCAAGGAAGCGTCTGCGACTGCCCAGCGCCGGTGCGTTGACGGAATCGTGTTTCATGCGGCCTGCTCCCTTGCTGCCAGCGCAGCATCCAGGGAGAAGATCGACTGCGCGACGATCGCCGTGAGATTGTGTCCATGCCATTCTCGTTCGAATGCCGTCGGCGTTACCCCCGACGCGATGCAATCCTCCAGTCTGATGGCTGCCATCAGCGCCGTGGTTTCCGTCGGCGCGGTTCGCAGCCGGATATCCACGACGATCTCCTGCATCCGCTGCAGGTAGTGGAGTGCATTGCCCAGCACCGCCGCATCGAAGACCCCGATATGCCCGCCGACCACCCTGCTGCGCCCGAACTGC
Source organism: Stenotrophomonas sp. 05L44_2 (assembly GCF_056665995.1). Classification (NCBI taxonomy): domain Bacteria; kingdom Pseudomonadati; phylum Pseudomonadota; class Gammaproteobacteria; order Lysobacterales; family Lysobacteraceae; genus Stenotrophomonas; species Stenotrophomonas sp. 05L44_2. The sequence goes on along the minus strand of NZ_JBFTNR010000283.1, from coordinate 1,021 downwards.
TGGATACGGCCGATGGCGGCGCGCTGCAGCGCCGGGTCCGACCGGGAGAGATAGACGATGTTGCCGACGATGTTGTCGCCCACGCAGACCAGATCGGCACTCGGCACATCCACGCTCATGTGGTCCATCGTCTTGCCGGGGTTGTACAGGAAGCGCAGCTGGTGGCGCCCCCAGCGCATGGCGAGATTGTCGAACACGATATCGGGATCGCGGTAGCGTGATGCCACCGGTTGGTTCTGCGAAAGAAAGGCATGCCGGTGATGGCGGTGCGCCAGGGTCAGCGCCTCCGGAAACAGCGTCATGCCACAGATGTGGTCGCTCATGAAATGGGTGGCGGCAACCAGTCGTACCCTCTTGCCCATCTGCCCGTGCAGTACGTCCCGCAACCAGGCGGCATCCTCCTCGCTGCCCAACGCGTCCACCAGCAGCACCTGGTCTCCGTTGACGAAGGCGGTAGCGACCGATTCAACCTGGTCACCGACGAACATCAGCACATCTGGGGCAAGCTCCTGAATTCGCACGGCGGGCTTTCCGGGTGGGAGGATCGGCATCATCACCAGCTCATGCGGCACCCGGCAAACGAGTAGTTCTACGCTTCGCGTTAGAAAAATTCATGCGCTACGATGACAGGGCCCCTGCTTTGGATGGTGCCCGTGAAACCCCGCCCCACTGCCCCACTGAATGCGCTGCGCACGTTCGAAGCGGCTGCCCGCCACCTCAGCTTCAATCAGGCGGCGCGCGAACTGTTCGTCACCCCGGCTGCGGTCAGCCATCAGGTCAAACACCTCGAGGCCTATCTGGGCGTAAGCCTGTTCCAGCGCAATCACCGCGCCGTGGCGCTCACATCAGACGGCGCGGCGCTGGCAACAACGGTCGGCGATCTACTTGGGCAGCTGGACCTGGCGTTGGAGCGCGCCAGGACGCGCGCACCACACGAACTGCGGGTGACAACCATGGAGTCGTTCGCCGCGAAATGGCTGGCCCCAAAGCTGCATCGCTTTCACCATGCGCACCCCAATGT
>NZ_JBFTNR010000282.1:0-4924 GCF_056665995.1 Stenotrophomonas sp. 05L44_2 | reverse complement strand
TCTGCAATGCGCCCAGCAACGGCGCGGCGGCCGGGTCGGCGGCAGCGGCAGCCTGTGCGCTCGGCTGGGTAACCGCCGCCGGTGCCTGCGCGTCCTTGTCGCCACAGCCAGCAACGAGCAGGGTCAACAGCAGGCTGGGCAGAAGCAGGCGGAACGACGGCGCACGCGGCATGGCGGACTCGAACAAAGGGGAATGGTGTGCCGGCGATTCTAACGCCGCATGCGAAAAGCCCGCCTTGCGGCGGGCCTTTGCTGGGCCGGCCGGCCGGCGGCCGGCTCTACCCGTCGGCGCAGACGCGCCTTACTTTTTCTTGGCCGGAGCGGTGGCTGCCGTGGCCGGCACCGGATCGCTGCCGTGGCGCTTGGTCATCCACCACTGCTGCAGCAGGCCCAGTCCACCATTGACCACCCAGTACAGGACCAGGCCGGACGGCATGAAGGCCATCATGACGCCGAACACCAGCGGCATGAACTGCATCATCTTCTGCTGCATCGGGTCCATGCCCGGTGCCGGCGTCAGCTTCTGGGTGAACCACATCACCGCTACGTTGATCACCGGCAGGATGAAGTACGGGTCACGGGCGGTCAGGTCCTGGATCCAGCCGAACCAGGGCGCCTGGCGCAGTTCGACCGATTCCACCAGCACCCAGTACAGGGCGAAGAAGATCGGCATCTGGATGAGGATCGGCAGACAGCCGCCCATCGGATTGATCTTTTCCTTCTTGTACAGCTCCATCATCGCGGTCTGGAACTTCTGGCGGTCATCGCCATAGCGTTCCTTCAGCTGTGCGATGCGCGGCTGGAAGCGACGCATCTTGGCGCCACTCTTGTACTGCGTCGCCGACAGCGGGTACAGCACGATCTTCAGCAGCACCACCAGGCCGACGATGGCCCAGCCCCAGTTGCCCACCAGCTTGTGCACCTGGTTGAGCACCCAGAACAGGCCCTGGCCGATCACCGCCATCATCGAGAAGCGGCTGTAGTCGACCACACGGTCCAGACCCGGCACGTCTTCCTTGGCGATCAGGTTGACCAGCTTCGGGCCGACCCACAGGCGGGCCTCGGTGCTGGTGGACTGGCCCGGGGCCACGGTGAAGGCCGGGCCACGCGCTTCGATCAGGTCACGACCGGCCACCTGCGACAGCACGTAGTGGGCGGTCTGGTCCTTCTGCGGGATCCAGGCGGTGAAGAAGTGGTGCTGCAGCATCGCCAGCCAGCCGCCGGTGATGTTCTGGTTCAGCGCGCCATCGTCCAGGTAATCCTTGAACGCACGACGCTGGTACTTCTTGTCGTTGTCGTACCAGGTGGCACCGTTGAAGCTGAACGAGTCCGGGTTGGTCATGCTCCGCGACAGGATCGTCGGGCTGCGGTCCAGGGTGCGGTAGACGTAGCCGTTCCACGGCGCGGCGCCGGCATTGCTGACTTCATCCTTGAAGCGGATCGCATACTCGTTGCGGCCCACGATCAGGGTGCGCTTGATGGTCACGCCGTTGTCGGCGGTCCATACGAACGGAACCTGCAGTTCGTTCTGGCCCTTGGCCAGCACGAAGTCGCGGGTGTCACCGACCAGCTTGAAGCCGTCGGCACCCGGCACCGGGGTGTTCTTGTCTTCGCTGGCCCAGCCGCTGATCGCGCTGTAGGGATGCGCGGGATCTTCGGTCAGCAGGCGCACCGGCGGGCTGCCTTCGTCCTTGCTCTGCGGGAACTGCAGCAGTTCGGCGTCGAGCACGCGGCCGCCATCGAGCTTCAGGCGCAGCACGTCGGTGGTGATGGTCACGGTCTGTGCGGACGGGGTGGCGCTGGCCTGGGCCTGTGCAGCGGCCTGACCCGGGGCACCGGGAACCTGCGCGCTGGGGATGCTGCCCGGGGACGCGCCGGGGACGCTCTGGGCGGCGGCCGGGGCCGAGCTGGTCGTCGGCGCCGGGGTCGGGGCGGACTTCTCACGGCTCCACTCCATCCACAGCAGCACGGCCACCATCAGCCAGGCAAAGATCAGGAAAACACGGGTCTGGTTCATCAGCAGGCAGGCTCAGCGGGGCCGGGACGCGGTGCCGGCTCGGTGACGGAGGAAATGGCAATGCCATCAGGCGGCGGCATTGTGCCGTCCACGCCCGGCGCGGGCAATGCGCGCAGGCGCCGCAGCAGGCGCAGGAAGGCCTGGCGGATATCTTCGTTGCTGGCATGACGCGCAGCAGTACGAGCCACGACGACGAAGTCGCCTGGCTGTATGTCGGTTCGTGTCTGACGCAAGGCGTCGCGCAGGACGCGCTTGATCCGGTTACGCCCAACGGCGTGAGGATCGACCTTGCGGGAAACCGCCAGACCCAGCCTGGCCGGCCGGTCAGCCGGTAGCCAGTGCAGGGTCATCAGCGGATCGGACACACGGCGGGCGCCGTTGAAGACCGTTGAATATTCGGCACGCGTGCGAACCCGCGCAGAGCGAGGGAATCGCTTGCGCGGGTCTGCAGTATTCACTGTCGAATGGATTGCGTCTGCCGCTGGATGCGGCATGGCAATCAGGCGCTCAGGACTTTGCGGCCCTTGGCGCGGCGACGCGACAGGATCTTGCGGCCGTCAGCGGTCTTCATACGGGCACGGAAGCCGTGGTCGCGCTTACGCTTGAGGTTGCTGGGCTGGAAGGTGCGCTTGGTGGCCATGTGGGCCTCTCGTATGAATGGGACGGAAAGAACCGGAAATTTTAGAGAGGTGTCCCCCCTCCCGTCAACCCCTGTCTGCTACGCCAATTCACCGGGCTGTGCAATAGCTGTGGATCTTTTTGTGAATAAGTAGGGGACAAGCATTCCGAAGGCGGGCGCTCGGTGGTAGGCTGAGCCATCCATTTCCCCCCTTTCAGGCCTGTGTTTGGGCGCCTTTTCGCGCCTATGCATCGGCCACCGGACAATTATTGCTGATGGATGCCTGGTCACGTAGTCTCGAGCGACTCGAGGCGGAGTTCCCGCCCGAGGATGTTCACACCTGGTTGAAGCCGCTGCAGGCAGATCTGCGCGCTGACAGCCTGGTGCTGTATGCACCGAATGCCTTCATTGTCGATCAGGTGCGCGAACTGTACCTGCCGCGGATCCGCGAGCTGGTCACCCACTTTGCCGGTTTCGGCGACGTATTTCTTGAAATCGGCTCGCGTCCGCGGCCCGTGGACGCGCAGATCGCRCCGGTTTCCAGCCATTCGGCGCAGGCGCCGGTGCAGCCGCAGGTTCCCTTTGCCGGCAACCTGGACAACCACTACACCTTCGCCAACTTCGTGGAAGGCCGCAGCAACCAGCTGGGCCTGGCCGCAGCATTCCAGGCGGCGCAGAAGCCGGGCGACCGCGCGCACAATCCGCTGCTGCTGTACGGGGGCACCGGCCTGGGCAAGACCCACCTGATGTTCGCCGCCGGCAACGCGATGCGTCAGGCCAATCCGGCCGCCAAGGTGCTGTACCTGCGTTCGGAACAGTTCTTCAGCGCGATGATCCGGGCCTTGCAGGAAAAGACCATGGATCAGTTCAAGCGCCAGTTCCAGCAGGTCGACGCGCTGCTGATCGATGACATCCAGTTCTTCGCCGGCAAGGATCGCACCCAGGAAGAGTTCTTCCACACCTTCAACGCGTTGTTCGATGGCAAGCAGCAGATCATCCTGACCTGCGACCGCTATCCGCGCGAAGTCGAAGGCCTGGAAGCGCGCCTGAAGTCGCGGCTTGCCTGGGGCCTGTCGGTCGCCATCGAGCCGCCGGACTTCGAGACCCGCGCTGCGATCGTGCTGGCCAAGGCCCGCGAGCGTGGTGCCGAGATTCCCGATGACGTTGCGTTCCTGATTGCCAAGAAGATGCGCTCCAATGTGCGCGACCTCGAGGGTGCGCTGAATACCCTGACCGCCCGCGCCAATTTCACCGGCCGTGCGATCACCACCGAATTCGCCCAGGAAACCCTGCGCGACCTGCTGCGCGCTCAGCAGCAGGCGATCAGCATTCCCAACATCCAGAAAACCGTTGCCGATTACTACGGGCTGCAGATCAAGGATCTGCTGTCCAAGCGTCGGACCCGGTCGCTGGCCCGGCCGCGCCAGGTTGCCATGGCGCTGACCAAGGAACTGACCGAACACAGCCTGCCCGAAATCGGCGACGCCTTTGCCGGTCGCGATCACACCACGGTGCTGCATGCCTGCCGGCAGATCCGCACCCTGATGGAAGCCGACGGCAAGCTCCGCGAGGACTGGGACAAGCTGATCCGGAAGCTGAGCGAATGATGCACGTACGCCGATGAGGCGTCACCGCATAAAACGGTGCAGAATCCGGTAGCAAGCGCGGGACAGGGTGTGGATAAAAATGCCGTTGGATTTCCCGGAAGATTTATCCACAGCTTTCCCCACCCCTTGGGGGCTGGTAATGCAGAGGGTTTCGAAGCCTGAAACCCTTTTGTTTACAAAGACTTAGCTGTGTTTTCCAGCGATTCTGGCTCTACCAGCACCACCAAGCTTTTGATTTATTCCACATTTTTTTAAAGCATAGGGGCACGGAACCACATGCGTTTCACACTGCAGCGCGAAGCCTTTCTCAAGCCGTTGGCACAGGTCGTCAACGTGGTCGAACGCCGCCAGACCCTTCCGGTTCTGGCCAATTTCCTGGTGCAGGTGCAGAACGGCCAGCTGTCGCTGACCGGTACCGACCTGGAAGTGGAGATGGTGTCGCGGATCGCGGTTGAAGATGCCCWGGACGGCGAAACCACCATTCCCGCCCGCAAGCTGTTCGAGATCATCCGCGCCCTGCCTGATGGCAGCCGGATCACCGTCTCGCAGACCGGTGACAAGATCACCGTGCAGGCAGGACGCAGCCGCTTCACCCTGGCCACCCTGCCCTCCAACGACTTCCCGTCGGTGGACGAAGTGGAAGCCACCGAGCGTGTTGCGATCGGCGAAGCAACCCTGAAG
>NZ_JBFTNR010000281.1:0-9124 GCF_056665995.1 Stenotrophomonas sp. 05L44_2 | reverse complement strand
TGTTGAACCAGATGATCGGGTCGGCATCGCTCTCGACCTTGGCGATCTCCGGTGGCCGTGCCTCCTCGGGCATGCGGTCGGCCACGCGGCTGACCGCGTCGCGCACGTCGTTGGCCGCCGCTTCGATGTCACGGTTGGAGGTGAATTCGATGCTGACCTGCGAGCGGCCGTTGGTGCTGCGCGCGTTGATCGTATCGATGCCTTCGATGCCGGCCAGCGCGTCTTCCAGCACCTGGGTGATGCGGCTCTCGATGACCGCTGCCGAGGCGCCGGTGTAATCCACCGAGACCGAAACGATCGGTGGGTCGATGGCCGGCAGTTCGCGCAGCGTCAACCGGGTGAAGGACATCACGCCCAGCACCAGCAGCAACAGGCTCATCACCACGGCAAACACCGGCCGCTGGATGGAGATGTCGGACAGCTTCATCCGCCGTGACCCTCGGCGGCTGCAGGTGCTTCAACCGTCGCCGGCTGCGCGCCGCTGGCGGGCGCGGCGTCGGAGGCTGCCACCTTCAGGCCCGCCCGCAGCTTGCCGGTGCCGTCCACCACGATGCGCTGGCCTGCCTGCAGGCCCTGCTTGATCTCGACCACGCCGGCGCGGCGTGCACCGGTGACCACGTCCACGCGTTCGACGGTGTCATCGGCCTTGATGCGGTACATGAAGCTGTCGCGACCGACCTGCACCACCGCGATTTCCGGCACCACCAGGGCCGGTCGATCAGGATGGAACAGGCGCACGTCGAGCAGCATGCCCGGCCGCAGCGCATGGTCGCCATTGGCGAAGTCGGCACGCACGGTCACCGCACGAGTGGCCGGGTCGATGCGTGCATCGATCGTGCTGACCTCGCCCTCGAAGGTGCGGCCCGGCCAGGCCACGCTGGTGGCCTGCACCTTGTCGCCAGTGGTCAGCGACGCCAGTTCCACTTCCGGCACCTGGAAATCGACGTGCATGCGCTCGACGTCGTCGAGGGTGGCGATCACCGTGGTCGGCGTCAGCAGCGTGCCCGGGCTGATCTGGCGAATGCCAAGTACGCCGGCGAACGGCGCGCGCACGCGACGGTCGCCGATGTCCGACTGCATCTGTGCCACCCGCGCTTCGGCGGCGTCGCGGATCGACTTCTGCGTGTCCAGGGTGGCACTGGATACCAACCGCTGCGCCGCCAGTTCGCGCTGGCGCTTGTACAGCTGGTCGGCTTCGCGGAAGGTCGCCTGCGCCTGCACCAATGCGGCCTCCTGGGCCTGCCCGCGCAGTGTCACGAGGGGCGCACCGGCGGCGACCTGCTGGCCACTTTCAAAGTGCACGCGCTCGACGATCTCGCTCACCTTGGCGGTCACGCTGATCGACTCGCGCGCCTTGGCCGTGCCCAGCGCCTGCAGCGTGTCGTTCCACTGCACCGCCTGCACGACCTGCGCGGTGACCGGCACGGCTTCGCCCTGCCGACGCGCGGCGGCCTCCTGTTTGCCTGCGCACCCGGCCAGCACGGCCAGGCTGAGGCCAAGGGCCAGGGTCGAAGCGATACGAGCCAACATGAAGCGTCCTGAGTGGTACACGGCCGCCGAGTGTAGGCAAGGCCCCGCAAAAGCGGTATGTGCCAAGCGTTTACCGGCGTGGAACGGGGGCTGCGATAGCGCCGTGTGCCCATTCCATGCAGGGGGCACCGACGCAGTGTCGGCGTATGTCGGGATGTATCAGGCCATCCCGCCAGGGGCGATGCCGTCGTACAGTCGAGGGGCCTGGCCGAGGGCGCCGGGCGGGGTCGGAACCTGGCGGGGATCCGACCCCGTTTTCTTTGGACGCAGGCCTTCTGTGCGCGGCGCACCGGTAGCGCCGGGCCATGCCCGGCGGATCAATACCGGTAGTTCACCTTCATCCACAGGCTGCGGCCGGGCTCGTTGATGCGCACAGGGTCAGCGGGGAAGCCGAAGTCGGCGCTGCCGGCCAGGTTCAGATGCTCGCTGTAGGCACGGTCGAACAGGTTGTCGACACCGGCGCTGAGCTGCAGCTGCGAACTGAAACGATAGGCCGCGTTGAGCGCCAGCGTGGCAAAGCCGCTGCTCGGCCCGAGGTCCTGCGCGACCACGTTGCCCTGCCCGTCCGCGACCCGATGCTGATGGGTGACCGCGCGCACCAGCGCACCGCCACTCCAGCGCTGGCCTTCCCAGTCAGCGCTCAAGCGTGCTTCCAGCGGCGGCATCTGCGGCAACGGTCGATGCTGATCGCGGTTCTCGCCCCAGGCATAGGCCAGGGTGCCCCCCAGCTTCCATTGCTCGTCCAGCCGCAGCTGCAGGCCGGCCTCGGCACCGGCGATGCGCGCCTGCACATTGTCAGCCCGGCTCATGCCCATCATGCCGCTGCCGCGATAGGTGAACAGGATGTAGTCCTGGATCTGCCCCGCATAGGCCGAGACCCAGGCCTGCACGCGCGGGCCCTTGTATTGCAGGCCGACGTCGAGCTGGGTGGTGCGCTCGTGCTGGATGCCAGCGAACGCGTTCACCGCACCTGCCGGCCCCTGATCGGGCGAGAACAGTTCCCAGTAGTCGGGCATGCGCTGGCTGTGGCCCAGCCCGGCATACCAGGTCAGGCCGTCGGCAAGGTCCTGTTCGTAGCGCAGGAAACCACTGCCCAGCCATTCCCTGCGGCGCTGGCCGGCGGTGGGATTGGGCATGGCCATCATCATGCCGCCGATGTCGGCACGCGCATCGCGCACGCTGGCACGATCGATGCGCAGCCCGCCGATCCAACGCTGCCCGGTGTCCACGCCGAAGGTCAGTTCGGTGAATGCACCGTAGCGGCGGAAATCGGCGTCGGTGTTCCAGTCCGCCTGCTTGTAGGTATCGCGCCCCATGCCCATGCGGCCGCGATGCCGGCTGTCTTCGCCGTCGATGCCGGCCACCAGCTGCACGTCCTGCCAGCGCCATTCGGCGCTGATGCGCCCGCCCTGCGTGCGGCGATCCACGTTCGACGCCATCGGCATCGGCATCATGCTGTGTGGGTTCGGCGTACGCAGCGTGTAGTTGTCCATCACGTGGTCGGCTTCGTTGTAGTACACGTTCGCCTGCAGCGTGTTCCACGCCCCGGGCAGATTGCGCTTCTCGAAGCGTGCGGCGTAACTGGTGCGTTCGAACGCGGCCCCATCCATGCCGCGCCCCGCGTAGCGCGCGATCGCATCGCCGGCACCGGCGGAGACCTCCAACAGGGTATCGGCGTCAGGCGTCCAGCCCACCGCTACGTCGCCATTCCACTTGCGCCATTTCGACGGAACCACATCGCCGTTGCCGTCCTTGTAGTCATCGGCTTCGGAGCGATTGCCGCTGGCACGCACGTAGCCCGTTGGATTGCCCAGGGTCAGGTCCAGCACCTGGTCGTTGCGGTTGCGTGAGCCGACCAGTGCACTGGCATCGGCACGCAGCCCGGGCGCATCGAAACGCGGGGTATCACGCTCGAAGCGCACGGTGCCCGCAGAGGCACCCGCGCCCCAGCGCACGCTCTGCGGGCCCTTGATGATGGTCAGCCGGTCAAAGCTCTCCGGCGATATGTAGGACAGCGGGTTGTCCATGCGCGAGGGACACGCGCCAATCAGATTGCCATCGTTGCTGAGGATGTTCAGGCGCGAACCGAACATGCCACGCAGCACCGGGTCGCCGTTGGTGCCGCCGTTGCGGATGGCGGAGAAGCCGGGAACGGTCTTCAGGTAATCGGCGCCATCGCTGGCTGGCACAGGCTGCCGCGGCAGGCGCGGATCGGTCACCCAATGCAGCGGCGAGGACGGCGCGGCGGCGGTGACCACCAGCGTATCCAGCGTCCGCGCTTCTTCAGCGGGCGCGGCATGGGCGAAGGGAGCAGCCAGGGCAGCGCCAAGCGCAAACGGCAGGCGCGCACGGGCGCCCGCAGCGGGGAAAGTCATTTTCATGGAAACAGCTCCAAGGTACGCACGCGCGCACGACGCCCTTGCAGGCCTCGTGCGGCGGATTCGATAGGGAAATCAGCGGACGGTGGAGATCAGCGGCGGGCCACGCGCGGCATGTGCCGGCCAATGCAGCAGCGGCAGTCGCGGCTGCGACCATGGGAACATCGGCTTCGGCCGCCACAGCAAGGGCAGCAGCAGCACCAGCACGGCCAGCCACGGCAGCAGGCGCATGGCCAGCACGCAGTACTCGCAGGCCTCCCCGTGCATGGCGTGGGGATCGGCGGGTGGGGTCGGATCCCTTTGCCCCGGCAAAGGGCTCTGACCCTCAGCCATGTCGCCGTGATGCATGTGGGCATGGTCCATGCCGCCATGCATTGTGGATGGGGTCAGAGCCCTTCCCTGTGGTGAAGGGATCTGACCCTGCGGCGCCTGCAGCGCACGGCTGACCAGCGGCGCAAGCACCATCAACAGCGTCGCGATGAAGGCGAGCTGGAGCAGGGTTCGACGCAGGCAGCCGGTACGGATCACCGCGCTAGTGTAGAGGTGCCTCCAGAAGGCACCGTGCGACGAACCGTCGCAGGAGGGGGTTTATCGGCAGGGCTGCGCCCTGCACCCGCAGAGGCCACGTCCACGGCAAGAGCCGAAGCAACATCAAAAGCTGGCTTCCTGTGGGTAGGCGGGGTGGGTCCGGTTGCGGGGGCCGCTGCAAGTACGTCCATGTAAGCTCGGTCGCCGCATCCATGCGGCTCACGCCCCCGCAACCGTACCCACCCCGCCTTCGACAGWTTTCCGCGATCTGCGGTAGATCCACGCCATGCGTGGATGCTCTTCGATCAATTGTCGAAACATTCGATTTCCATGGAGATTCATCCACGCATCGCGTGGATTTTACCGTGTCGACCAGGACGGGTTTACGGCGTGTCCTGCCTACCCACACCGCCCCGCCATCCCACGGAATGCCCGCTGTTGCCGTTGCTGTTGCCGTTGCTGTTGCTTGAATGTCGTAGCAGGTGCAGGGCGCAGCCCTGCTCGACCAACCTCACACCGTGATGGTCTGGGTCAGCGATTCCCAGGTCGGCGGCACCGGCCAGGACGCGGCCTGGTTGCCATCCAGCACCCGCCGCAGGTCGCGCGGATCAATCTGCGGGGCCAGCACATGCACCAGCTCCAGCGCGTAGTCGCGCAGCACCCGGTCGCGCGGCAGCACCGCCCAGGCGACGCACTCGGTGATCGGCGCCGGCGCTGGCCATACCCGCAGATCCTCGTCGTTGGCGCTGATCGCCATCTCGGCCAGCAGACCTACCCCCAGACCCGTACGCACATAAGTCTTGATCAGGTCCGCATCCAGCGCCGTCAGCGCCAGATCGGGTACCAGGCTCTGCGCGGCAAAGGCGCGCTGCAACGAGGAGTTGGGACGGGTCGAGGATTCGTAGCTGATCAACGGCTGTCGCGCCAATGCCGCCAGGTCCGGTGCGCGCCCGGCGCGATCCAGCGGATGGCCCTTGGGCACCACCACCAGCCGCCGCCAGCGGAACAGCGGCACGGCGATGCCATCGCTGGGTTCACTGCCGGCGGTACTGATGATCGCGATATCGGCATCGCCCTGGTTCAGCCGGTCCAGCGCATCGGCCTCACCGGCCTGCTGCAGGTGCACGCTGACCTGCGGATAGGCCTGCTTGATGCGCGCCACCGCCGGCGGCAGCACGAAACGCGCCTGGGTGTGGGTGGTGGTCAGGATCAGCTGGCCCTGGCTCTCGCGACGCTGGTTGGCCGCGTAGGTGCGGATGTTGTTGGCCTCGGACAGCACCGCGCGGGCGCGGCTGATCACTTCGGTGCCGGCCGGGGTGACCGACTCCAGGCTGCGCCCCTTGCGTACGAACAGCAGGAAGCCCAGTTCGTCCTCCAGCTGCTTGAGCTGCTTGGACAGCCCAGGCTGGGTGGCATGCACGCGCGAGGCGGCGAGCGTGATGTTCAGCTCGGCGTCGGCGATGGCAACCAGGTAGCGCAGCTGGGTCAGCGTCATGGCAGGCGGGCGATGTGGGGGCGGAGGTCCACTCTAGGGTCAATTGCCGTCACCAGCTTATAACCAAAGGTTGTTTAAGAAAGGTATCTGGTCATTTCCGGGCGTCATATGCCGGCGCTACGGTCAGCCGGCAGCCGCTGGCCTGAACAGCCAGCCCACTTCCTTTCCGCCCGCCGAGCCCGGCGCGGCCTGTTCCTGGAGCGCTCCCATGGCCCTGTACGACTCCATCCTCGACACCATCGGCAACACCCCCATCGTCAAGCTGCAGCGACTGGCGCCGCAGGGCGTGACCCTGTACGCCAAGGTCGAGTCCTTCAATCCGGGCGGCTCGGTGAAGGATCGCCTGGCGCTGGCGATCATCCTCGATGCCGAACAGCGTGGCCTGCTCAAGCCGGGCKACACCATCGTCGAAGCCACCTCGGGCAACACCGGCGTCGCCTTGGCGATGGTGGCGGCCGCACGCGGCTACAAGTTCGTGGCGACCATGGTCGAGACCTTCTCGGTGGAACGCCGCAAGTTGATGCGGGCCTACGGCGCGAAGGTCATCCTGACCCCGGCCGCCGAGCGCGGCAGCGGCATGGTGCGCAGGGCGCGCGAGCTGGCCGAGGAACACGGTTGGTTCCTGGCCAGCCAGTTCGCCAACCCGGCCAACCCGGCCTACCACCGCAACACCACCGCCGCGGAGATCCTGCGTGATTTCGCCGGCAAGCGGCTGGACTACTTCGTGAGTGGCTGGGGAACCGGCGGCACCTTGACCGGCGTCGGCGAAGTACTGAAGGTCGCCCGCCCGGACACCCGCATCATCGCCACCGAGCCGGCCGGCGCCGCCTTGCTGAAGGGCGATGACTGGAAGCCGCACAAGATCCAGGGCTGGACCCCGGACTTCGTGCCCGATGTACTCAACCGCAATGTGGTGGACGAACTGGTGACGGTGGAAGATGACCGCGCGATCGCCACCGCCCGCCGGCTGGCGGCGGAGGAAGGCATCTTCGTCGGCATCTCCGCCGGTGCCACGGTTGCGAGCGCACTGGACGTGGCAGATCGCGCCGAACCGGGCGCGGTGATCCTGGCGATGTTGCCGGACACCGGTGAACGCTACTTCTCCACGCCGCTGTTCGCCGACGTCAATGAAGGTTCGGACGACGACTGGTTGGCCGGTCTGCCCTGATCGCCGCGTTGTCGATGACAGCAGGATGACGCCCACCCTCGCGGTGGGCGTTTGCTATTTGGGTGATCCTGTCTGGGTATTGCCGACGGAAGCGGACAGCTTTCCCCAGAAATCATAAGAGATTCACCCCGAAAACTTTCGTTTTGCCGCGTGCGGCGCTCGCTTCAGCCTGCGTGAAGGCGCCGCCGGCCATCGTGCATGAACAGCGCGGATCGCAGTGCATGAGACGGTCATGACGCAGCATCGATGCCCTGTCCCGCAAGATGCGGGTGCAGCCAGCGTGGGCACGGCGCGCAACAACTACAGGCAGGAGACGGACGCATGAAGATCGAAGTGTGGCAGGGCGACATCACGGCCCTGGCGGTGGATGCGATCGTCAACGCGGCCAATGAATCACTGCTCGGTGGCGGCGGTGTCGACGGCGCCATCCATCGTGCGGCCGGCCCTGGCCTGCTGGCCGAGTGCGAGCGTCTGCCGGAGCTGCGCCCCGGTGTGCGCTGCCCGACCGGTGAGGTGCGCGCAACCGATGCCTATGCGCTTCCGGCACGGCACGTACTGCATACGGTCGGTCCGGTCTGGCACGACGGCCAGCGCGACGAACCGGCATTGCTGGCGAACTGCTACTGGAAGTCGCTGCAGCTGGCCGAATCACTGAACCTGCAGTCGATCGCGTTCCCGGCCATCAGCTGCGGTGTGTATGGCTATCCGCTGTACCAGGCCGCACAGATCGCGGTCACCGAAACACTCGCCTGGCAGCGCAGCCACGCCCAGCCGATGCGGATCGTGCTGGTGGCGTTCAACACGGCGACCGCCAAGGCCTACCAGCAGGCACTGTCGGCCGCAGGCCAGGTCGCCGACAGCGGGCGCGGTTCGCTGCTGTCGCCCTTGGGCGATACCGGCTTCGTGCCGGCGCATTGAAACAACGACGGACGTGGAAAAAAAAAAGGCCGGGCATTGCCCGGCCTTTTCGTTTGCGTCCTCGTGGCGGCGTCAGTCCGTCGCTTCAGCGGCAGCGTCGGCGGCCGCCGTARCAGCAGCTGATGCCGCGGCCGACGCGGCGCCGTCGATCTGCACGCGCACTTCCACCATGCCCGCTTCATCGCTCAGGCTGGACACGTCCACGGTGTAGTGGCCGGCCGGCAGCGATTCTTCCACGCGTGCGTTGGTGCCGTTGCCACCATCGTCATTGACCAGCTCCACGTCGCCGCCGACCACGCGCAGTACCGTATCCACCTGGCTGGAAATGGCGTCCAGGCGCACATCGGCCGCACGCGGCAGGCTCAGCAGGAAGCGGCGGCGGCCTTCGCCATCGAGCATGGCAAACACACTGCCGGTGTTCGGCAGGGAGGTGCCATCACGCATGACCATGTTGGCCGGCAGCTCGGTGCGCTTGGCCGTCAGTTTGAAAGCGCCGGTACTGGCTTCATCCAGGCTGCGCACGCGCAGGGTGTACTTGCCCGGTTCCAGCGGCATGCCAATGCGCGAATTGGTGTCATCACCGCCATCGTCGTTCTCCGACTGGACGCCGTTGCCATCCAGCTTCAGCACCGTATCGAACGCCTTCGATTCCAGGCGGATTTCGTACATGCCCGCCTTGTCCACCTGCAGGGTGTAATCCTGCGACTTGGAGACCAGCAGGTCGGCGATCTCACCTTCGGCCACCATCGGCTTGCCGTCATACGGCACCAGTTTCTCGGCGCGCAGGCGGTACGGACCGAAGGCTGAGGGGCCGTCGGCATTGATGGCCACCTGGTAGCTGCCAGTGCCGTTGGCGCGGAACGCCAGCGAAACGTCGTTGCCGCGCTCGTAGTCCGAGTTGCTGCTGGCCACCAGCACGCCATTGTTGAACACGGCGATCGAGCCGCGAAGCGCACCGGTCAACGTGATGCCGGCCAGTTGCTTGTCTTCCAGCTTCAGCTGGTACAGCTGATGGTGGCTGCCATCGTTGAAATTGACGCCGCTGCGCGAGGTGATTTCGCCGGAGACCGGCTTGTCGAACTCCAGCGAGGGAGCCTTGCCCATGTC
>NZ_JBFTNR010000280.1:0-4927 GCF_056665995.1 Stenotrophomonas sp. 05L44_2 | reverse complement strand
AATCGTATGCGCGTGCACCGGCTGCGGTGGCGGCACTGTTTGCGATCATGACCAAGGTGGGCCTGTATGCCGTGCTGCGCATCCAGATGCTGTGGTTCGGCGAGGATGCGGGGGCGATGGCCGGCTACGGCCGCGACTGGCTGCTGTGGGCCGGCGTAGCGACGCTGGTGCTGGGCGGCCTGGGCGCGTTGGCCGCCGCGCGCCTGCGCGTGCTGATTTCGTATCTGGTGATCGTCTCGGCGGCCACGTTGTTCATCGCCTTCTCGGTGGGCACGCCTGAGGTGCTGTCGGCCGGCCTGTACTACCTGCCGCACAGCAGCTTCGTCGCCGCCGCACTGTTCCTGGTCGCCGACCTGATCCGACGCCGCCGTGGCGGCGCCAGCGACCGCAAGGAAGTGATCGCACCGATGCCCGGCAAGGAGACCCCGGCCGTGCTGTTCCTGATTGCGGCGGTGTCGGTGGCCGGCCTGCCGCCGCTGTCCGGCTTCCTGGCCAAGGCCGCGCTGTTGGCCGGCATGCCGGCGCAGTACACCGGCGCGGTGTGGACCGCAGTGCTGGTCAGCAGCCTGCTGGTCATCATGGGCCTGACCCGCGGCGGCATCCGCCTGTTCTGGCGCGTGCCGCTGCCCGATCCCGATGCACCGCCACCGCGCAAGGCACCACTGCGCCGTGTGGAGCTGTTCGCCGCCTGCATCCTGCTGGCGTACGGCATCGGCATGACCTTGTTCGCTGCCCCGCTGATGCAGCACACCGACGCCATCGCCACCCAGCTGCTGCAGCCGGGCGACTACGTGCAGCAGTTGCGCGCGACCACGCCGGAGATCCGCCAGCCATGACCGCCAAGCGTTCCCCGATCCGCCGCCTGCTGCCCTCGCCCGCGCTGAGCGTGATGGTGGTGGTGTTCTGGCTGTTGATGTCCGACAGCTTCACACTCGGCCAGTTCCTGCTGGGCCTGCTGCTGGGCGTGGTCATTCCGCTGTTCGCCGCGCGCCTGGACCGCGAGTTCGCCCGCATCGGCACCCTGCGGCCGCTGCCGAAGCTGCTGTTCGTGACCCTGTGGGACATCCTGATGTCCAACATCCGCGTGGCCATCCAGGTGCTGGGCCCGGAAAAGAACATCCACCCCGGTTTCATCTGGCTGCCGCTGGACATCGCCAACATCCACGGCATCGCCGCGCTGACCAGCATGATCACCCTGACCCCCGGCACGGTGTCGGCCGCCCTCAGCGACGACCGCAAATTCCTGCTGGTGCACGTGCTGCACCTGGAAGACCCGCAGGAGCTGATCGACACGATCAAGCGCCGTTATGAAGCCCCGTTGATGGAGATCTTCCCATGACTGGATTCCAGATCATCCAGACCACCCTGGTGGTGTGCATGCACGTGGTCGGCCTGGCCATGCTGCTGGCCACCTGGCGCCTGCTGCGCGGGCCGACCGTGCCCGACCGCATCCTTGCACTGGATACGCTGTCGGTGACCGCCATCGCCGAGCTGATGCTGTTCGGCATGTACCTCAATTCGGCGATCTACTTCGAGGCGGCACTGATCATCGCCATGCTCGGCTTCGGCAGCACCGTGGTGCTGAGCAAGTTCGTGCTGCGCCGGGACATCGTCGAATGATCACCTTCATCCAGATCGCGCTGTCGATCCTGCTGCTGTTCGGCTGCTTCTTCATCCTGGTCGGCGCACTGGGCCTGGTGAAGCTGTCCACCTTCTTCAAGCGCCTGCACGCACCGACCAAGGCCAGCACGCTGGGCGTGGGCTGCGTGCTGGTGTGCTCGGTGTGCTACCACATCTTCCTGGGCCAGGACCCGCAGCCGCGCGAGCTGCTGATCACCGTGTTCCTGTTCATCACCGCACCGATCAGCGCGCACCTGATGGCCAAGGCCGCACTGTCGCTGCTGATGGAAACGCGCCCCAGCCTGCCGGGCAACGAGCGTGCCGAAGACGAGCAGCTGCCGCCGCCGGAACCGGAGCGCGAAGAGGAAACCACCGCGCGTTGACGGTGGGTGCCGACCGTTGGTCGGCACGACCCCGGATAACCGCCAGTAGAGCCAGGCCATGCCTGGCTGCGAGTTCGCCGAGGTTGCCGGCCAGCGGCCGGCACTACCTCAGACCGGTGTGACCAGCGCGATTTCCAGCCCCAGCCAGGCCACGAACGCGCCCAGCAGCACCGCACCTTCGATGCGGCTGATGCGCAGGTCGCCGCGCAGCATCGGGTACAGCACCAGTGCGAAGGCCAGCACCGCCGGCAGTTCCAGGCGCACGAACGAGGCTGGCAACGCCAGCGGCTGCAGCAGCCCCATCGCACCGATCACCAGCATCAGGTTGACCACGCTGGAGCCGAGCACGTGGCCCAGCACCATGTCGCCGTGACCACGGCGTGCTGCCGCGACCGCGGCCGCCACCTCCGGCAACGCAGTGCCGATCGCCACCGGCAGCAGACCCACCAGCAGCGGCGTCCAGCCCAGCGCGGCGCCGAAATCAGCGGCGGCACCGACCACCAGGCGCGCGCCCCAATACAACGCCAGTGCGGCAACCAGCAGGCGCAGTACGTTCAACGGCAGGCTGGTGCGGCTCAGGGCTGACTCGGCAATGATCGCCTGTACCTCGGCGCTCTCATGGCGTCCGCGACGCAGCAGCAGGAACTGCACCACCACGAACCCGGCCACCAGCACGCCGGCCTCCCAGCGCAGCAGGCGGCCATCGAGCCCGAACACGATCAGCAGCAGGCCCGCGGCCAGCAGCCCCCACCACAGCACGGCCTGCAGGCGCGCGCGCAGCAGCAACGGCGCCACCATCGCGGCCACCGCCAGGGTCAGGCCGAGGTTGACCACGCTGCTGCCGACGGCATTGCCCAAGGCCAGCTCCGGCTGGCCCACCACCAGCGCGCGGGCGTTGACCGCCAGCTCCGGCAGCGAGGTGGTGATACCCAGCAACAGCAGGCCTGCGGTGAATGCACTGGCGCCGAAACGCTGCGCCAGGCCGGACACGGCTTTGACGACGGAGTCCCCACCCAGGGCCAGCAACAGCAGGCCGAGCAGGAACCAGGCAATAGCAATAGCGATCATCGGGCGCTCCCCAGCGGTCGTGGCGCGATTCTACGCTCGGCCCACCCGCGACGGGTGAGCCGAGGATGGCCGATCAGCCGCAGCCTTCGGCGTAGTCCACCTGCGGGGTCCTGCCGACCCGCCAGGCGCCGACCTTGCCGTCAGCGCCGAGGGCGAAATCGATGATCGCCGCCCCCTCCTGCGCCGGGCGCACGCGCAGGTGCTGGGCCTTGTCGTCGTATTTGTCCGGGCCGACGTCGGCGCGCTCGGGATAGAGCACCTGCAGCTCGCCCAGGGTCATGCCGACCCGGCCGCCACCGGGGGCGACGATGGACGGGCTGCGTACGTCGTAGCGGACCAGCTTGCGCGCTTCGAACATCAGGCGCGGGTCTTCGGCCCCCTGCGGGCGCAGGAAGTAGCAGCCTTCATTGGCATCGTCGGCAGGCAGCGGCTTGCCAGTGGCGTCGGTACCCAGACCCTGCAAGGGGGTGCCGAAGCCACTGCGGACCTCGGCGATGCCTGCGCCCAGCGTGGCGCCGCCGAAGCCATCCAGGCGTGCCGGGCTGTCGCTGCGCGGATCCACCGGCGAAGCGGTGGCCAGGTCGGCGTCGGCGGGAACGGAGGCATCCTTCGCCGGTGCGGTGGCCGCGGGCGGCGCTGCCGGTGCGGCGGTGTCGGGACTACGGTTGCAGGCGGCCAACGACAACAGCAGCAGGCCGGCCATCGGGAGATGCTTCATCGGTGCGGATCCTTGGCACAGGGTGGGTGCACGCTACCRCAGCCGGCGTGCAGGCGCTGCATTGTCATCGCGGTTTCATCGCCCTCATTCAGGCTGGGCGAGCACCGACTTGGCTGTCCTCCCCATGCAACCGCGCAAGACCGACCTCGCCCGAACCGCGCTGCAGGCCCACCGCGCACCGCTGGACATGCGCCAGCGACGCCTGCTGATCCTGTGTGATGGCCAGCGCAGCATCGCCGAGCTGACCGCACTACTTGGGCAGGACGCGGCAGCGATGGTGATCCAGCTGATCCAGGGCGGATATCTGGTGACCGCTGCGGACGCACCCGCCTCCACGCCACCTGCGCCGGTTGCGATGCCGGCTCCACTGGCGCCGTCAGTCACTGCCGCTTCTGCGGCGCCGGTCGAGCGCCGCCGCTCGCTGGTAGCCGCGCGCATCTATGTGCTGGGAATCCTGGAGATGCAGCGGCATCCCAACGCAGCGGCGCTGTTCCGCGACCTGCAGCAGGCGCGTGCCGAAGGCGAGGTGCTGCGGGTGATGCAATCGGCGCTGCAGGTGCTGCCGGCGCTGACCTCGGAAGGGTACTGCCAGCGCGTGCGGCAGCGGCTGATGGAGGCGCTGCCGGTGGAGCATTGCAGCGCGTTCGCGGCCATTGCCTGAACCGGTGAACAGCATCCACGCATGGCGTGGATCTACTACATCACTTGCCCGGATGGATCCACGTCACGCGTGCACGCGATATCGCGCTTCCCGGTAGATCCACGCCATGCGTGGATGCGGTATCGCGCTTCCCGATAGATCCACGCCATGCGTGGATGCGGTATCGCGCTTTCCGGTAGATCCACGCCATGCGTGGATGCAGACGATCAACGGAAATTGTTGCGCAGGCCGTTCCAGCACTGCTGGTAATCGCCCTGCCGGTGGCTTGCTGCCAGCGCCTGCGCGGTCGGGCGGATCACCCCACGGGTCTCGAACATGAAGGCCATGGTGTCCTTGATCACATCCGGCTTGGACAGATCCGCATTGGAGGCCTTGTCGAAGGTCGGGGCATCCGGACCGTGGCCGCTCATGCAGTTGTGCAGCGACGCACCGCCCGGCACGAAGCCTTCGGCCTTGGCGTCGTAGGCACCATGCACC
>NZ_JBFTNR010000279.1:0-4942 GCF_056665995.1 Stenotrophomonas sp. 05L44_2 | reverse complement strand
CCTTCAGCACGCGCCACGCGCAGGAAGCCAGCCTCCTACCGCACCGGCACCGGGATATTGCACAGGTCGATATGCCCGGCCGGGCGCTTGTAGAAATCATCCACGCGGTTGCGCCGCGCTTCGACCGTATCGGCGAAGGTCTTTGAATCCGTGCGCAGCACCTGGATCGGTGTGCGCTCGGCCGCGGGTACGTCGCTGACGCGACGGATCGACACGATCGGTGTGCGCAGCTTCGGGTCGGCGTAGAAGCCCATCGGTGCCGGTCCGCGCGCGATAGCGCTGAGCAGTTCCATGCCCTTCAGCACGCGGCCGACCAGGGTGATGTTGCGGTCCAGCTGGCGCGGCGATTGGCCAGTCACCACGTAGAGTTCTGCACCGATGCTGCTGTCTTCCTCGTTGCTGCGGCCCGCACCCAGCATGCCGTAGCAGTGCGCCAGCCAGGCCTTGCCGGCCTGCGGGTCCTGGCCGACCGGGAAGCCGTCGACGAAGCCGGTCTGCGCTGCCCAGCCATCGCGATCCGGCAGCACGCTCACCTTCAAACCGCTGTTGGCACGCTCGAATTCGGCCGGCAGCTTGCGCTGGGCGCTGCCGAACGGCTTGGCCTTGGCGGCATCGTCGGCGTCGGCATCGCCGAACTGCACCACGAAGTTGTCCTGCGAGCGGTAGATGCTGGTGCCGTCCCAGAAGTGCTCGTGGGCGAAGGTCTGGATGTTGGCGACATGGCGCGGGGCAAACTGCGGCGCCAGCTCGATGATCACCCGCCCGGCCGGCAGGTCCATGTACAGCAGGTTGGCCGGGTCCGGCGTGCGCCAGTCGCTGGCGGCCGAGGCCTCCAGGATCTGCTGCGGGCTGCGGTAGGGCGCGGCCGCGCTGGCCAGCGAGGGCAGCAGGCAGGCCAGGGCGAGGGTAGTCAGGGCAAGGCGTCGACGGTGCGGCATGGGATCCCCGGAACATGAACGAGGTCTCGATTCTGCGCGAGAGTGCGTGCCTGCGCCACGGTCCCGTGCTGGCCGTGTCCATGTACGTGCGGCACGATGGTCATTCTCCTTAATGGAAGCAGATGATGTTGATACCGCATCCGGAGGCCCCCGAAGCCGCACTGAGCGCCAGAATCGACCAGATCCTGAAGGCGTTCGTCGATGAAGGGGGGAATCGTGTGCATTGGTTGCAGACGTTGTCGCCACGTGGGCTGTTCGATCTTGATGAGCGTCGGCGCAGTTGGTGGGCTGCCAACGATGATGGCCTGCTCGCCTGCCTGAAAGCCTGTGCAGCGGCGCCGGTTACTGTGCAGACGGCGGCACTGTTCCTTGCGGGCTCGGATGGCAATGGCCGCACGCGTGAGGCCGCGTTGCAGATGATGCGCTCGGTGCCCAGCCATTTGACGTTGTCCTGTGCCTTGCTCCGCTGCAATGACTGGGTGGCTGAAGTGCGTGCGGCGGCGCAGGATTGCGTGATGTCCCTGCTCGGGCAGTGCGCGGTGCAGCACGTACTGGCGGCCTGGCCGGTCGCCGTGCGCCTGCGCCATTCCCAGCGCGTTGACCGGGCGTGGCTCGAGGGCACCCTGTTCGCCTGGTTGTCATCGCCCTCCAGCCGCATAGTGCTTGAAGGACTGCTGGGCCATCCCGACGCACGCACCCGGCTGATGGCCTACGCCGTCGCCCTGCACAGTCATCCGGATCGGGCAGCGTTGCGCGTGCGCGCGATTCTGGACAGTGATCCGCACATCTCGCACTTGGCACTTGCCGATCTTCTGCACCACGGTGAGCCTGCGGATGTCGAGGCGAAGTGCGCGCTGGCATTGTCCGCGCCTGCGAGCGGGGTACGTAGTGCCGCGTTGCGTGCGCTGGTCGAGCGCGAGGTGGCCGGCTTGGATGCGCACATCGAAACCGCGGCATTCGACCGTTCGAGAGGCGTGCGCCGGTTGGCGATGTGGCTGCTCCAGCAGCGGCAGGCCACGCCGGCCATCGCGTTGTGGCGAGACGAGCTCAAGCACCGTCGACGCGCGCGATGGCRCGAAGCATTGGAAGCGCTGGCCGATCACGCCGAGGCAGAGGATATGCCTGCATTGCGCGCCTTGTTGCCCCAGGTATCGGCGCGCCATCAGCGCAACTGCCTGCGCGGCTGGGTGCGGGCCGAGGGCGGTGCCCGTCTGGCATTGCTGCGCGAGGCACTGGAAAAGCCGGGGCGGACCGTGAATGCGTTGCTGGCCAGCGCCACCGTGCTATGGGCGGCAGAGCTGGACCCGCCGCGCCTGCTCGCCTTCTGCCACGACGGTCCTTCGCCGGTGGCACAGGCTGGCCTGCTCGGGCAGCTGACCCGGCTGCCCTTGTGGCAACACCTCGACCTGCTGCTGGATGCGGTACCGCAGCGCGAGGATGAACGTGCCTGGCACCTGCGGCTCGTGCATGGCTGGCTTCGGGTGAGCGGGCAGTACTCGCCGCTCGGGGCCGCCCGTCGGCAGGCCCTGCTCAGCCGGCTTGAAGAGGGCAGGCACTCTTTGCCGCAGAACGTTGCGGCCCAAGTGCGGGCGGCCGTCCATCATGCCTGAAGGCCCCCTTCCGCACGGCAGGATGACTAACGACACATTCGCTATACCGAACTTCGCACTACTGTGGACTTCAACGTAGTGGAGGGCCGGTCATGTCCGAGGACGATGTCCACCTGAAGAAGTTCCAGAAGGAGCTCAGCGCCGGCACCGTGTCGCTGGCCCTGCTCGCAGTGCTGGCCCGCGCCGGTGAGCCGCTGTACGGCTACCTGATCGCCAAGGAGCTGGAACGGGTGGGCGAGGGCGTGCTCAGTGGCAAGCAGAGCGCGCTGTACCCGGTGCTGCGCAACCTGGAGGGCGCCGGCCTGCTGGAGAGCCATGTGGAGCCGTCCAGCAGCGGGCCGCCGCGCCGCTACTACCGCATCAACGCGCGTGGCCGGGAGGTGCTGCAGCAATGGCGCCAGGCTTGGCGCGACACCCGTGATTCCGTCGATTCCGTGTTGGAGGGGGTACCGCAATGAACGACCTGGACCTGGCAGGCAACCGTCTGCCCAGCACCATCCCGCAGTACCTGGCGCAGCTGCGTGCCGCGCTGGACGGTGCCGATCCGGCGATGGTGCAGGACGCCCTGTACGACGCCGAGGAATACCTGCGCTCGGAACTGGCGGCGCAACCCGGCCGCAGCGAAGCCGAGGTCATCGCCGACGTCGCCGGCAGCTACGGCGCACCGGACGAGGTGGCGGAGATCTACCGCGAAACCGAGCTCACGGTGAACCGCGCGCTGCGCACGCCGCGGGCTGACACGGGCCCGGTGCTGCGTGCAGCGGCCGAGGCCAGCGGTGCTGCACCGGCGGCACAGCCCGCAGCGCCCGTGCGACGCTCGCTGCTGGCGCGTTTCTTCGGCGTAGTGACGGACCCGCACACCTACGGCGCGCTGTTCTACATGCTGTTGTCGCTGGCCACCGGCATCTTCTTCTTCACCTGGGTGGTCACCGGCCTGTCGCTGTCGCTGGGCCTGCTGATCCTGATCATCGGCGTCCCGTTGACCGTGCTGTTCTTCGGCTCGGTGCGTGGACTGGCGTTGCTGGAAGGGCGGCTGGTGGAAGCGCTGCTGGGCGAGCGCATGCCGCGCCGGCCGCAGTACACCGACCGCAGCCGCAGCTGGCTGCAGCGTATCGGCGACATGTTCACTGATGGCCGTACCTGGCTGACCCTGCTGTACTTCGTGCTGATGCTGCCGCTGGGCATCATCTACTTCACCATCGCGGTGACCTTGCTGTCGCTGTCGCTGGGCTTGATCTGGGCACCGGTGGCGGCGATCTTCAGCGGCGACATCCCCGGCATCTACATCAACGACGTGAACGTGCTGCCGATGGCAGCCTCGCCGCTGGTGGCGATCGTGGTAGCAGCGGTGGGTGTGTTGCTGCTGCTGCTGACGATGCACCTGGCACGCGGCATCGGCAAGCTGCACGGCATGCTGGCCAAGAACCTGCTGGTGCGCTTGTAAGGCAGCGATCTGTTCTCTGGTGGGTGCCGACCTCGGTCGGCACTTCGCCATGGTAGGTGCCAGCCTTGGTTGGCACGAACCATCAGGTGTCAGTACGCTTGAAAGAGCGCCAACCAAGGTTGGCATCTACCGAAAGCGCCAACCAAGGTTGGCATCTACCAGAAGCGCCAACCAAGGTTGGCATCCACCAGGGGCGTGCTACCCCGCCTTGCGGCGCAGCGGGGTGACGTTGCTCTTCTTCTTCGTGGCCTTCGCTGCCGGGGCTTCGGCATGCGCGGCGAAGAAGTCACGCACCTTCGGGTACACCACTTCGCGCCAGCGGCGGYCGCTGAAGATGCCGTAATGGCCGGCACCATCCACGATGAAGTGTTCACGGCGTTCGGCCGGTATACCGCTGCACAGTGCCTGCGCCGCTTCGGTCTGGCCGAGGCCGGCGATATCGTCCAGCTCGCCTTCGATGCTCAGCAGCGCGGTATCGCGGATTGCCGACGGGTCGACCTTTTCGCCGTTGACCACCCACTCGCCACGCGGCAGCAGGAAATCCTGGAACACCACGGAGATGGTGTCCAGGTAGTACTTGGCCGGCATGTCCAGCACCGCGTTGTACTCGTCGTAGAAGCGACGGTGCGCGTCGGCATCCTCCAGGTCGCCCTTCACCAGGTCGGTGTAGAAATCCCAGTGCGAGCTGAAGTGGCGGCTGGGATTCATCGACAGGAAGCCGGCGTGCTGCAGGAAACCGGGATACACGCGGCGGCCGGCACCTGGATAGCTGGCCGGTACGGTGTGGATGACGTTGTTCTCGAACCACGACAACGGGTTCTGCGTGGCCAGGTTGTTGACCGCGGTCGGGCTGCAGCGCGCGTCGATCGGGCCACCCATCATCACCAGCGTGCGCGGCGTCGGTTCGCCGCGGCTGGCCATCAATGAAACCGCGGCCAGCACCGGTACGG
>NZ_JBFTNR010000278.1:0-4951 GCF_056665995.1 Stenotrophomonas sp. 05L44_2 | reverse complement strand
GCTCGAGGCGTTGTCCGTGTTCGAGGATGGTGCGCTGCGCGGCTATCGCGAGCAGCGCGACCTGCCGGATCGGGTCGGTACCTCGCGGCTGTCGCCGCACCTGCATTTCGGCGAAATCGCGCCGTGGCGCATCGCCCACGCGCTGGAAGGCCTGCGCAGTGCCGGTACCGATGCTGACATCGATGGCTACCTGCGCCAGCTTGGCTGGCGTGACTTTGCCCATCACCTGCTGCACCACTTCCCGAAGACGCCGACCGACAACCTCAATCCACGCTTCGATCGCTTCCCGTGGGCCAGTCCCAGTGCCGCCCAGCTGCACGACTGGCAGCGCGGCAACACCGGCGTCCCCATCGTCGATGCTGGCCTGCGCGAGCTCTGGCATACCGGCTACATGCACAACCGGGTGCGGATGATCGTTGCCAGCTACCTGTGCAAGCACCTGCGTGCGCATTGGCTGCACGGTGCGCGCTGGTTCTGGGACACGCTGGTGGATGCCGACCTGGCCAACAACACGATGGGCTGGCAGTGGGTGGCCGGCACCGGTGCCGACGCGGCTCCGTATTTCCGCGTGTTCAATCCCGTCACACAGGCCGAGAAGTTCGATCCGCAGGCGCGCTACATCAGCCGCTGGGTGCCTGAGCTGGCGGCGCTGCCGGTAAAGGCGCGGTTCGCTCCATGGCAGCATCCGCACCTGCTGGCCGAACGCGCGCCGGGCTACCCACGCACGCCGCTGGTGGACCTCGCCGCTGGCCGGGATGCCGCTCTGGCCGCCTACCGTCAGTCGGCGGCGGGGTAAAGCGCTGGCTGAGCGGTCCAGACAGCTAGCTGAACACGCCCCTGTCGACCGGCGTGATCATCATCCCGACATCGCGTCCGGCTGTTTATCCTCGTTGCCGCCCGCAAGCCGCCGGCCCGACCGGAAACCAAGGAGAACACCATGATCCGCAACACCACCCGCAACGTCGCACTGGCCCTGATGAGTGCGGCCGTCCTGTCGGCCTGCGCCACCGGCGGCTCCTATGTGCAGAGTGATCCGTACGGCAACCCGACCGAGCAGCAGAACCGCACCGGCCGCAATGCCCTGATCGGTACCGCCATCGGCGTGGCCGCGGGCCTGCTGTCCGGCGACAGCGCGACCGAGCGTCGCCAGCATGCGCTGATCGGCGCGGGCATCGGCGCACTCAGTGGCGCCGCGGTGGGCCAGTACCAGGATCGCCAGGAGCGCGCGCTGCGCGAGCGCACCGCCAACACCGGCATCGACGTCGAGCGCCAGGGCGACAACATCATGCTGAACCTGCCCGACGGCATCACCTTCGACTTCGGCAAGTCGGCACTGAAGCCGCAGTTCTACGGCTCGCTCAATGGCGTTGCCGGCACCCTGCGTGACTACAACCAGACCATGATCGAAGTGGTCGGCCACACCGACAGCATCGGCAGCGACGCGGTCAACAACCGCCTGTCCAAGGAGCGTGCTGATTCGGTGGCGCAGTACCTGATCGGCCAGGGCGTGCAGAGCGTGCGCATCGAAACCCTGGGCGCTGGCAAGGCCTATCCGATCGCTGACAACAGCACCGATGCCGGCCGTGCCAAGAACCGCCGCGTCGAGATCCGCGTGATTCCTCTCAAACAATAACGCGCAGCGTTATCGCTGTTCCGCCGCAGCAGGAACGAAAATGCCGCCCTAGCAGGCGGCATTTTCTGTAGGTGCCGAGTGTGCTCGGCACGCCGATAGCCCATGTGGAGAGCCGTGCCGGCCAAGGTCGGCATCTACCGGAGGCCATCCAGGAGAGCAGGGTACAGRCGGCATCGCTGCAGCTTACGCCGCCGAAGCAGCCACCTTCTCCAGGATACGCTTGCCGCTGCTCGCCAGCGCCGCTTCTTCCTGTTCCTGCTGCTGCCGCGCCAGCTTCGCACCGGGGCACTGCGCCAGCATGTAGTTGGCGTCGAAGTTGAGCTTCTCCACCAGGAAATCGACGAACGCGCGTACCTTCGGCGACACCAGCCGGCCACCGGCGAACACCGCGTTGAAATCCACTTCCGGGCCGGTCCAGCCGGCCAGAACGCGGCGCACCATGCCCGACTCGACGAACGGCTTGGCCATCACGTCGCCGGTCAGCAGCAGACCTTCGCCACACACCAGCGCGCCATTCAGCGCAGACATGTCGTTGGCCGTCATCAGCGGCGTCACCGGGAAGTCGCGCAGCTCGCCACCGTTCTCGCCCAGCTGCCAGGTAAAGCGTGGCGAATTGCCGGTGTGGTACGGCTTGCGCATGGCCAGGATGCGGTGGAACTGCAGCTCTTCCGGATGCAGCGGCTCGCCGTAGCGCTCGATGTAGGCCGGGCTGGCGAACACCTGSGTGCGCAGGCTGCCSAGCTTGCGCGCCACCAGGTTGGARTCGGGCAGGGYRCCCWCGCGCARSGCMAGRTCGGCYTCRCCRGCRATCAGGTCSAGCTTYTCGTTRCCCAKGTGCATGTCCAGSYGGATTTCCGGGTACTGCGCATGGAACTSGCCCAGCAGCGGTGCGATCCAGGTGATGCCGATCGAATAGGGCACGGTGAAGCGCAACCATCCGCGTGGACCAGACTGCAGCTGGCTGACCGCGCTTTCGGCTTCTTCAAGTTCGCGCGCGATGCGCTGGCAATGCTCGTGATAGATCGAACCGGCTTCGGTGAGGCCGAGGCGGCGCGTGGTCCGGTGCAGCAGGCGCGCACCCAGGCGCGTCTCAAGTTCCTGCACTTTGCGGCTGACCGTGGTCTTGGGCAGGCCGAGCGATTTGGCAGCCGCGATGAAGCTGCCTTGCTCGACCACTTTGACGAAGATCAGCGTCTCGTTGAGATCGTGGGACATGGTCAGGGATCCTGGACGTCGGGGATGGGGCAATCGTGACAGAACGATTGGACCGGGGACGGGATGATTATTCCCCTTAATCAGGACTAATCAAGTAGGGGTTTGAGGTCTATCGTGGCGCCATTCGCTAATTGGAGCCCGTCCGCCATGAGCCTGCGCAACATTCTTGCCCGCTTCCGGATTGCCGGCCAGAACGCCCTGGACCTGGCAATGACCGTTGAATCCCGTCCCAGCTCCTTGGTTAACAAGGATTTTCGGGAGTTTACCGCACCCATGCGTCAGCAGCGTGGCGGTGCCTTGCACCTTGCCTCGCACAAGGGTGACCGACTGCGCCGAATCGGGACTATCCCGGATTTGGGAGGAAATGTCCCGTGAATGGGATTCTGACGCCCGAGGTCCTGGTTCTCGGCGGCACCGGTGCCGTGGGCCAGGGTGTGGTCGGCGCATTGCTGGAGGCCGGCAGCCCCGTGCTGGTGGTCGGCCGCGATCCCGGCCGCCTGGCGGCGTTGCACGAGCAGTTTGCTGATGAGCCGGGCCTGCAGACGATGCTGGGCTCGCTCAGCGACGACAGTTCGGCACGTGCGCTGGCCGAACGCGTGGCGCAGCGCCCGCGCCCGCTGGCAGCGGTGGTTGCCGCGATGGGCGGCCCGTACAACCGTGGCCGCGTGGTCGAGCGTGGCGGTGACGCCCTGTCGGCGGCATTGCAGGCGGACCTGATGCCGCATGTGCACGCAGTGCACCACCTGCTGCCGCTGCTGCAGGACAACGTGCATGCTCGCCGCTACGTGATGATCGGCAGCCCGGCCGGGCTCAAGCCCTGGGCAGGCTATGGCGAGACCTCGATCACCACCGCCGCGCTGCGCATGTACGCGCAGGTGGTGCACCAGGAAGCGCAGGCCGTGGGCGTACGCGCGCAGATGCTGGAAGTGTGCAGTCCGGTCTGCACGCCGGCCAACGCTGCCAACGCCTGTATTGAATGGCCGAGTTCACTGCTGGTCGGTCGCCGCGTGGTGTCCCTGCTCGACGGGTGYCGCGACAACCGCGCAATCGTCCGTTGCGATAGCAGTGATGCCGAACTGCCACGCGGCCTGCTGCACCTGGAAAGACCGCCGCTGTGGCGCGACACCGCAGGCGTTGCTTGACCTCGACTTTGGTTGAGGTCGCAGGATACGCCGCCGAAAGTTGATAGCAATTCTCAAATAGCTGTACCACCCCTCCGTACGGATGCATGCCATGACTTCCCCCAATACCACTCCACATCGTTTCGGTCATCGCATCGCGATGGCTGGCGTGTCGATCCTCGCTGCCGCCGTCCTGGCGGCCTGCAGCGGTGGCCATGCCGAAGAAGCCGGCGCGCCGCCCCCGCCGCAGGTCTCAGCTGCCCCCGTGCTGCTCAAGCAGGTCAGCCAGTGGGATGAATTCAGCGGTCGCGTCGAGGCCGTGCAGAGCGTCGAGCTGCGCCCGCGCGTGTCCGGCTACATCGACAAGGTCAACTACGTTGAAGGCGAAGAAGTGAAGAAGGGCGCCGTCCTGTTCACCATCGATGCCCGCAGCTACCAGGCCGAGTACGATCGCGCCAACGCCGAGCTGGCCCGTGCGCGTACCCAGGCGGTGCTGGCCCGCAGCGAATCCGAGCGTGCCAAGCGCCTGGCCGAACAGCAGGCGATTTCCACCGAGACCGCCGAACAGCGTCGTGCGGCCGCCGACCAGTCCGGTGCGGCGGTGCAGGCTGCGCAGGCAGCGGTGGATGCCGCCCGCCTCAACCTGGAGTTCACCAAGGTGCGTGCGCCGATCGACGGCCGTGCCGGCCGGGCGATGGTCACCGCCGGCAACCTGGTCACCGCCGGCGACAGCGCCAGCGTGCTGACCACGCTGGTCTCGCTGGATACGGTGTTCGTGTACTTCGATGCCGACGAAAGCACCTTCCTGCGCTACGCGCAGATGGCGCGCAAGGGCGAGCGCCCGAGCGAGCGCGACAGCGAGCTGCCGGTGAAGATCGGCCTGTCCGGTGAAGAAGGCTACCCGCACTCGGGCAAGGTCGACTTCCTCGACAACCAGGTGACCCGCAGCACCGGCACCATCCGCGTCCGCGCACTGCTGGAC
>NZ_JBFTNR010000277.1:0-5666 GCF_056665995.1 Stenotrophomonas sp. 05L44_2 | reverse complement strand
GCCGCGGCCTGGCCGTGCTGAGCGTGTTCTCGCAGCACCCGCGCGAAGTGACGATGTCGCAGATCAGCAGCGATACCGGCATTTCCCGCGCAGCGGTACGGCGCGTGCTGTACACGCTGGAAAAGCTCGGCTACGTGGGTGAACAGGGCCGCGGCTTCGTGCTGCTGCCGCGCGTGCTGGGCATGGGCGGCGCCTATGTCGCGTCGTCGTCGATGACCGCTGCTGCACAACCGGTGCTGGATGCCCTGCGCGATGCCGTGCACGAATCCTGCTCGCTGGGCGTGCTCGATGGCGATGACATCCTGTACGTGGCGCGCGCGGAAACCGTACGCATCATGTCGATCGGCCTGCGCGCAGGCAGCCGCTTGCCGGCCTACTGCACCTCGATGGGCCGCGTGCTGCTGGCCTCGTTGCCGCGCGACACGCTGGAAGGCTACCTGGAACGCAACCCGTTGCGGCCGCGCACTGAACGCACGGTCACCCGCATGGAAGACTTCCTCGACCTGCTGGAAAAGGTGCGCCGCGAAGGCGCGTCGCTGGTCGACCAGGAACTGGAGATCGGCCTGCGCTCGATCGCCGTGCCAGTGCGTTCGCGCAGCGGCGATGTCGTGGCCGCGCTGAACATCGGCACCCAGGCGGGCCGTATCGGCCTGGGCGTGATGCAGACCCAGCTGTTGCCGCGCCTGCGCGAAGCCGCACAGCGGCTGGGCACGTGGCATGGCCCGGCGCTTCCGGGACTGCGCTCTGGTAGCGCCGGGCCATGCCCGGCGGATGTTCGGCGTCAGCGCTCTGCGGCCTGCTCTTCCAGGATCGGCTTGGCCAGCGCGAACGCGTGGTTGGCCGCGGGCACGCCACAGTAGATCGCGGCCTGCAGCAGCGCTTCCTTGATCTCCTCCGGCGTCACGCCGTTGTTGCGGGCGGCACGGATATGCAGCTTGAACTCCTCGTCGTGGCCCAGCGCCACCATCATCACGATGGTCAGCAGCGAGCGCGTATGCCGCGGCAGGCCCTCGCGCGTCCACACCGTGYCCCACGCSGTGCGCGTGATGAATKCCTGGAAYTCSKYGGTGAACTCGGTGCGCGCCTGCAGCGAGCGTTCGACGTGTGCCTCACCCAGTACCTGGCGGCGCACCGCAAGGCCGGCTTCGTAGCGTTCCTGTTCGTCCATCGTGGTCTACCTGTTGTGCGGGATCAGTGCTGCGCCGAAAGATGCGCGGCCAGTGCGGAGGTGAACGCCTGCGGCGATTCCAGGTTGCAGATGTGGCGGCCCGGCACGGCGGCATGGTGGCCATGGGTCACGCCGTCGGCGATTGCCTGCAGCTCGGCCGGAGCGCACACCGGGTCGTCATCTCCGGCAATGGCCAGCAGCGGCACGCCAATGCGGCCCAGCGCATCACGGAAGTCGGCCGTGCCCACGGCGTTGCAGCAGCCGGCATAGCCAGCCACGCTGGTGGCGAGGAAGCGCTGCAGGATGTCTTCCACCTGGCTGGCATGGGTCTGCGCGAAAGCGGCGGTGAACCAGCGTTCGCGGGTGCCATCGACCAGCGGCAACAGGCCATCATGCTGGACCTGGGCGATGCGCGCCTGCCAGCCGTCCAGCGTGCCGATCTTCGCTGCGGTGGCAGCCACCGTGAGCGTGCGCAGGCGATTGCCAGCATGCACGCCCAGCCACTGCCCGGTCAGGCCACCGATCGACAGCCCGCAGAAATGGCTGCGCGCGATGCCGAGGTGGTCCCACAGGGCCAGCACATCAGCGCCCAGTTCGGCCACGCTGTACAGCCCTGGCGGCGTGCTGGACTGGCCATGGCCGCGACGGTCATAGCGCAGGATGCGGTACTGCGAGGCGAGTGCATCCACCTGCGGCTGCCACATGCCCAGGTCGGTACCCAGCGAATTGCAGAAGGTCAGCCACTGCCCGTCGGCGCGGCCCTCGGTCTGGTAGTGCAGGCGATGCTGCGGAAGGTCGAGGAATGGCATGCGTGCTCCAACGTTGAACGTAGGATCAGCCGCGCGCGAGCACGCGGTCGATCCAGGTATCGGCCATGCCGCGCCAGCTGTCTGCGGCGAACAGGGCATCCAGTTGTGCGGCGGAAAGCTGCGCGGTGACTTCGGGCATCTGCCCCAGCACCACGCGCAGGTGCTGCGATTGCGCAAGCGCCTGCCTGGCCGCTTGTTCCACCAAGGCATGTGCGGCCGGCTTGCCGATGCGCTCGCCCAGCGTGACCGCAACGGCTTCGGCGTAAAGCAGGCCGCCATGACTGTCCAGGTGCTGGCGCATGCGCTCTCGGTCCAGCTGCAGGCCCTGCACCACCACATCCACCTGGGCCAGGCTGCCCGCACACAGGCGCACGATCTCCGGCACGGTGTCCCATTCGGCGTGCCATTGGCCTGCTGCGCGCTCGTGCGGCTGCGGCATGGCAGTGAACAGCGTGGACAGCAGGCCCGGTACGCGCGTGGCGGCGGCAATGGCGGCCACGCAGCCCACCGGATTGCGCTTGTGCGGCATTGCCGAGGAACCGCCCTTGCCCTCGCCCGCGGGCTCGAAGGCTTCGGCCACCTCGGACTGCATCAGCAGCACGATGTCGGTGGCGATCTTGCCGAGACTGCAGGTCAGCAGTGCGAACACGCTGCCGAACTCGGCAATGCGGTCACGCGCGGTGTGCCAGGGCAATGCCGGCAGCGGCAACTGCAGCTCGGCAGCCAGGGCCTCGGCCACGTCCAGCCCGCGCGTCTGCAGCGAGGCCAGGGTGCCAGCGGCACCGCCGAACTGCAGCACCAGCGTGTCTGCGGCCAACGCATCCAGCCTGCGCTGGCTGCGCTGCAGGGCGTCGAGCCAACCGGCCGCCTTCAGGCCGAAGGTCACCGGCACGGCTTGTTGCAGCAGCGTGCGTCCGGGCAGCCCGGTGCCGCGCTCGGCCTCGGCCAGCCGCGCCAGCGCCATGCACAGCACGCGCAGGCGCGCCTGCACCTGGCTGACTGCCGCGCGCAGCTGCAGCACCGCGCCGGTATCGATGATGTCCTGGCTGGTGGCGCCCCAGTGCACCCAGCGCGCGGCCTCGGCATCGTTCGCCTTGACCTGCGCGGTGAGTGCCTTGACCAGTGGAATGGCCGGATTGCCAGCCAGTGCGGTGGCTGCCGACAGCGCCGGCAACGAATACAGATCGGCGCTGCAGGCCGCTTCGATCGGTGCAAGCGCAGCTGCGGGAATCACCCCGCACTGCACCTGCGCGCGCGCCAGAGCGCGTTCGACATCGAGCATCGCCTGCAGGCGTGCTTCATCGCGGAACACGGCGTCGACGGAGGGGTCGCCGAACAGACCGCCCAGCAGCGTTGGGAAGTGGCTCATTGGTGCAGTCCATCCTGGGTAATCACAGCTTACCCGCGCCCGCCGCACGCGGGTGTGGAGTGGCCGGAAGGCGCGTCGGGCGCGCCGCAATCAGTATGCGAAGAACACCGTCTCGTCCGGGCCCTGCATGCGCACGTCCCAGTGGTACAGGCCCTTGCCCTGCGCCTGTGCGACCAGGGTGTGGCGGCGTTCGGCCGGCACCAGCGCGAGGATGCCGTCCTCGGCGTTGCTGGCTTCGTCACTGAAGTAGATGCGTGCACGGGTGGCCTGCAGCAGGCCGCGCATGAACACCAGCACCACCAGGTGCGGCGCCTGCGGCTCGCCACGCAGGCCCGGCACGCGGCCCGGCTTGACGGTGGTGAAGGCGAAGCGGCCCTGGTCGTCGGTGGGCACGCGGCCCCAGCCGTCGAAGGCCGGGTCGTGGTCGTCACGGCGCGGGTCTTCGCCATGGGCATAGATGCCCTGCGCGTCGGCCTGCCAGATTTCCAGCACGGCATCGGACACCGGCACGCCATTGCCATCGAACACCTGGCCCTGCACTTCCACGCGCTCACCCTGCGCGGTGGCCGGGGCGATGTCGGTGCGGTACAGCGGTTCCAGGCCCAGGCGGTAGTACGGGCCCACGGTCTGCCATGGAGTGGATTGGAAACTCATGGTGTTACTCCCAGACGGTCATCTTGCGRCCGCGCAGCACGATGTCGAARCGRTAGCCCAGCGCGWATTCGTTGGCGGTGTTTTCCCAATCGAACGAGGACACCATGCGCTCCCGCGCCTTGGCGTCGTCCACGCAGTTGTAGATCGGATCGAACGCCAGCAGCGGATCATTGGGGAAATACATCTGCGTGACCAGGCGCTGGCCGATGCCTTCGCCATGCAGCGAGAAGTGGATGTGTGCCGGGCGCCAGGCGTTGTAGTGATTGCGCCACGGGTACGCGCCCGGTTTGATGGTGGTGAAGCGGTAGCGGCCTTCGCTGTCGGTCAGCACCTGGCCGGTGCCCTTGAAGTTCGGATCCAGCGGCGCGTCGTGCTGGTCGCCCTTGTGCAGGTAACGGCCGGCGGCGTTGCACTGCCACACCTCCACCACGGTGTTGCGCACCGGGCGACCATTCTCGTCCAGCACAYGGCCGCTGACGATGATGCGCTCGCCCTGCGGCTGGCCGGGGAAGCCGGCGGTCAGATCGGCGGCATGCTCACCGAGGGTGATGCGGTTGATGCTCGGGCCGGTCACTTCCGAGAGCGTCACCGGGATCGCGATCGGGTCGGTTCCCGGGCCGCGCAGCGCGGTGGAGGCGTAGGGCAGGTGGATGCGCGGCGGCTGGCTGCCGGGGTACGGCTTGCGGTAGCCGCGCAGTGGGGTGGGATCGCTCATGGCGTACTCCTGTTGGCGAGCGGCCCGGAAGCCGCAGCTGTCTTGAGATTACGGAATCAGGGGATGGTTCACACGCG
Organism: Stenotrophomonas sp. 05L44_2; assembly: GCF_056665995.1. NCBI lineage: Bacteria > Pseudomonadati > Pseudomonadota > Gammaproteobacteria > Lysobacterales > Lysobacteraceae > Stenotrophomonas > Stenotrophomonas sp. 05L44_2. The sequence continues at coordinate 874 of NZ_JBFTNR010000277.1, read as the reverse complement.
CTCGATGGCCAGGGCCACGCCCTGCCCCACGCCGATGCACATCGTGGCCAGGCCACGGCGGCCACCGCTGGCCTCCAGCTGGCGCAGCAGGGTCAGCGCCAGGCGCGCGCCGCTCATGCCCAGCGGGTGGCCCAGCGCGATGGCACCACCGTTGGGGTTCACGTGCGCGGCATCGTCGGCCAGGCCCAGCTGGCGCATGCAGGCCAGCCCCTGCGAGGCGAAGGCCTCGTTCAGTTCGATGGCATCGAAGTCGGCGATGGCCAGGCCCAGCCGTGCCATCAGCTTCTGGCTGGCCGGCACCGGGCCCATGCCCATGATCGCCGGCTCCACGCCGGCACTGGCAAAGCCGAGGATGCGCGCGCGCGGGGTCAGGCCCAGCGCCTGCACCTGCGCACCGGAGGCCAGCAGCAGCGCGGCGGCACCATCGTTGATGCCCGAGGCGTTGCCGGCGGTCACCGTGCCCGGCTGGCGGAACAGCGGCTTCAGCTTGGCCAGTGCTTCGGCGGTGGTATCGCCGCGCGGGTGTTCATCGCGCTCGACGGTCACGGTTTCGCCGCGTTTGCGGCCCGGTACGTCCACCGCCACGATCTCGCCGTCGAAGAAGCCGTGCGCCTGCGCGGCGGCCGTTCGCTGCTGGCTGCGCAGGGCGAACGCATCCTGGTCCTCGCGGCTGACGCCGTAGCGCTCAGCCACGTTCTCGGCGGTCTGGCCCATGGTCTCCACGCCGTGCAGTTCACGCAGGCGCGGGTTGATGAAACGCCAGCCCATGGTGGTGTCTTCGATCTGCTGGTCACGGGCAAACGGCGAGGTTGCCTTGCCCATCACGAACGGCGCGCGCGACATCGATTCGACGCCGCCGGCAATGGCCAGGCCG
>NZ_JBFTNR010000276.1:0-4952 GCF_056665995.1 Stenotrophomonas sp. 05L44_2 | reverse complement strand
CATGCCCAGCAGCGGCGTGACCGGTACACCCAGTGCCAATTGCACGGCCTGCTGCGGGTAAGGATCGTGGGCGTCGGCCAACCACAGCTGCACGCCGTGTTCATCCAGCGCCAGCGGGCACACGTGGAATTGCTTGAGGAAGCGCAGCGACAGCGGCAGGCCTTCGGCCAGCGCCTGCGGTGGCGATTCAGGCAGCTGCCGTCCTTCCAGCAGCGGCAGGCCCAGCACATCGGCGCTGGCCTGCGCCTGGTCACGTTCGGACACCAGCCCAAGCCGTACCAGCAGCCCAAGCAGGCTGCCACCGGACTCGGCATGCAGCGGCCGCGCACGTGCCAGATCTCCTTCCTTGAGCCGACCACGTGCCAGCAGCGCATCGAGGATGCGGCCTTCAGTGTCGTCGATGGCGGTGGCAGCGAGCGCGTTCACGTGACTCTCCTGTCGATCGTCCCGACTTTAGCAGTTAAGCCGTGGTTTCCACCCTCTCCGGTTCTTCTTTCGTAAAAAGACGAGGCCCGTCACACAGGTGACGGGCCCCGCTTATTCATTTACGACAGTCGGTTATTACTGGGTCGCCAGGATGCTCACCCCGCTGTAAGCGGCCTCACCCACCACCTTGATGTAGTAGGTACCGGCCACCGGCTTGGCCACGCGCACGGTTTCGGTATTGCCCGGGCGGGTCGACTTGGCATCGTTGTCGGTCGCGGTGGGCACGCGGCCCTGCGCCAGGTACACCGACACGTTGCCGCTGCCGCCGTAGGTCAGCACGCTCAGCGTCTTGCCGGCGGCCGCTTCGAAGGTATAGACGGTTTCGCTGGCGGCCGCACCGGCCAGCCCGCCCACGGTCACCTTGTTGGTCAGCGGAATGCCTTCCGGCTCGCAGTTCTCGGTGCACGGCTCCTTCAGCGCAGCATCCAGTGCGGCCTTGGCATCGAGGATGCCGGTACCGATCGGGGTGGCCGCCGGGATGGTCACCGGGAACTTGCGCGCCGACTGCTTGAGCAGGGTTTCCAGCGCGGCCGGGGCCAGCGGCTCCTTGCCCTTGGCGATCAGCGCGCTCTGCACCATGGCAGCCACCGCGGCAACGTGCGGCGAGGACATCGAGGTACCGCCCTTGCCCATCAGCACCCACTCACCGGCGTCCGGGGTGGTTTCCGAACTGGAACCGACCTGCCAGATGTAGCCGTTCGGGTTGCCGTCGACACTGCCGCCACCGCCCGGGGCCGACAGGTCTACCGCGGTGCCGTAGTTGGAGTAATAGGTGATGCCACCGGTGACACGGGTCGCACCCACCGCCACCACGTTGTTGCAGCTGGCCGGACGGTACTTGGACGCGTTGTCGGTTTCGTTGCCGGCCGCGACCACCACCAGGGTGCCGCGCGACACGGCGCCGTTGATCGCGTCCTGGTAGGCGGCATCGCAGGCGCCACCACCACCCAGGCTCATGTTGATGATTTCCGCCGGATTGGTGTTGGCCGGAATGCCCGGCACGGTGCCGCCCGACGCCCAGGTGATGGCGTCGCTGATGTCGGCCAGGGTGCCGCCGCACTTGCCCAGCACGCGCACCGGCAACACCTTGGCCTTGTAGGCCAGGCCTGCCAGGGCACTGCCGTTGTTGGTCACCTCGGCAATGGTGCCGGCCACGTGCGTGCCGTGCCAGGAACTGCCTTCCGGTTCGGAACCGGTGTAGCACTCGTTGGCCGTTTCCACCCAGTCGCCGTAGTCGGTGGCACCCGGTGCGCGGCCATCGTTCGGGCGGCGCGAGGATTCCTTGTCACTGATGAAATCGTAGCCTTCCAGCAGGTTGCTGCCGAAATCCGGCACGCCCGGCAGGATGCCGGTATCGAGCACGGCGACCACGATGCCCTCGCCCTGCGAGAGATCCCACGCGGCCGGTGCATTCACACCACCGGTGGCGTTGAAGAAGTTCCACTGGTACTGCGCGTAGTTGGGATCGTTGGGCACCAGTGCCGGCTGCGCATTGGTGGCACGCAGGTCCGAGCGCTGCAGGCGCACGTTGGCCACCGCGTACTGCACCGACGGATCGGCATTCAGTTCAGCCAGTACCTTCTGCATGTCGGCCGAGCCCAGCCGGGACTTCAGGCGGATCAGGTCGCCACCGGTACCGAGCTTGCGCTCCACCAGCGGGGAAAGTGCCGCAGCACGGCTGGTGGTGCCGCTGCTGACGATGGCACGCGACAGTGCCGACTGCACGACCGAGAGCTTGGTCGAACGATCGCTGGCGGCCGCGGTGCCGTTGCGGTACTTCACGATGATGCCGTCCACGCTCTGCTGGGCAGTGCTGGCCACGCGCGCCGGTTCCTTGGCCACGCCCGGCTTGGCCGCATGCGCCGCACCGACGCCGACAGTCAGCGACAACACGGCGGCAGCCAGCACATTGATGCGAAGGGTCTGCTTCTTGGTCACGTTCGAAATCCTCTTCAAGGTCATGGTTGAGCTTTCCTTCTCCGTCCGTTGCACGGACGGAGCTCACTACGGCCATCACTCCCTGCGACTGCCCTGGCTGGCCCACCAGGGTTGCCATGCCACGCCCCTTTGGCGCTCACTGCTCGACGTGCCGATGGGTTGTCCACCGGCACGTTGTTGCGCACTTACCAGCCGAAGCCGGCACCCACGCCGACCGAGCTGTCATCACTGCTGAAGGCACCACCGACGGTGACCGTGGCGCGATCGCTGATCGCACGCTGGTAGCCCAGCGACATGGCCGACTCGCCGCCCTGGAAACCGATGCCGACGCCGACCCGGTTCTGGGTGCGGATGCCGGCGGCACTGGTGGCCATGTTGAGCATCGCTGCGCTCATCGCGCCCTGGCGGTCGATGCGGCGATCCATGTGGCGCAGGCGTCCATCAACTTCGCCCTTGAACACATCGAAGCTGTCGGTGACTGCCTGCACGCGGCTGTCGGTGTAGCTGTTGGCGGTGGTGATGCCACGATCCAGCTGGCCCTTGTTGACCGCATCGGTTGCGGTGGTACCGGCCGCCACGTTGGTGACCTGGCGTTCGTTGCCCTCACTGCCGACCGAGACGGTGTTGGCGCGATCGGCAACCGAGCCCTGGCCCAGCGCCACCGCATTGGCCGCCGTTGCACTCGCGCCCTGGCCGACAGCGGTGGACGATGCACCGCTGGCGACTGCGCCATCGCCCATCGCGACGGCGTTGACGCCACCGCCTGCGACCAGTGCCGGCTGAGCACTGCCTGCGCTGGCAGCGGTCGGCGTGCCCTGCACACGGGCCGTTGCCGATCCGCCATCCGCCAGGCTCGCGTCGGTGGCAGCCGACGCCGTGGCCACGTTGGACGCGTCTGCGTCCAGCGGGGCGGCCATCGAACGCAGGCTGGCCGCGCCGGAACGCGTGCCGCTGGCGGTGCGACGATCGATCTCGCTGACCTTGCGGTCCAGTGCGCCCAGCGCGTCGCCGACGTTGCTGTAGGTGGACCCCTGGATCACATAGTTCGGCGCGACGAACACGCCCTGCATGCCGACGCTGGCACCGCCGCCGAGGAAGCTGGCGGCATCGCTGAGCGACTGGAACAGCTGCCCACCGTTGATCGCCTGGCGGCTGCCGGAGGCGATGCTGCCGGCGCCGACGTTGTCGATGGTGGTGCCCTGGATACCGGCCAGGGTCAGGCGGTCGCGGCTGGCATCGTCGTAGCCGACCGAGCTGGCCGCGCTGGTTTCAACAGTGGCGATGCGCGAGTCGAAATCACCGACCCGGGTTTCCACCGCACCCACGCGCTGGTTGGTGACGTTGAGCTGTGAACCGGTCACGGCGTCGCTGCTGCCGGCGGCGATGCGGCCATCGGCAACGTTGACGATGCGGCGCGTAGCAGGACCATCAGTGCCGTTGCCGCCACCGACCGACACTACGTTTGCATCCACCGCACGCGCGCCGGCACCGAGTGCCACTGAGTTGCTGCCGGTGACGGCGGCATTGGCGCCTACGGCCAGTGATGCGTTGCCGACGGCGCTGGCGTTGCTGCCCAGTGCATTGCTGCGGTTGCCACTGGCAGTGGCACTGGAGCCCACCGCCACTGCGTTGGTACCGCTGGCAGTGGCGGTGCCGCTGCCGTTGGCACGGAAGTGCCTGCTGGTGGCGTCGGCGGTGGAGGCCACCGCATCCAGCTGGCCCTTGTTCACCGCATCGTTGGCCTGGGTACCGGCGGCCACGTTGGTCACCTGGCGGTTGATCGCGCTGTGGCTGACCCCGGCAGCATCGACCCACTCCTGCGCCGCACCCACCGATACCGCATTGGCACGGTCGGCCAGCGAACCTGCACCGAGCGCCACGCTGTTGTCGGCGTCCTTGGTGGTCCAGGTATTGCTGCCCAGCACGGTGGCATTGGTGGCCTGCGCATAGCTGTTGTAGCCGACCACGGTGGCACCGTCCTCGGTGGCCCATGCCTCGCTGCCGATCGCGGTGGTGTGCTGGCCCGTGCCAACGCTGTTGGCGTCCTGTCCGGCCAGCGCGTTGAAGCCGACCGCCACGCCATTGAGCCCGGTGGTGGCATTGTTGCCCAGTGCGGTACCGAACTGGCCGGCGCGCGCCTGCACGCCGAAACCAGCACCGGCGATCTGCGCGACGGTGCCCTGGCCCACGGCTGTGGACACTTCGGCGGCCTGCGCGCCACTGCCCAGCGCGGTGCCGAAGAAGGCGGACGTGGCACCGGCACCGTAGGAGGTGGACTGCCAGCCGTTGGCCGACGCGAAGTTGCCGACGGCGGTGGCTTCGCGACCATCAGCGGTTGCGCCATAACCGACCGCGGTTGCGGCCAGCCCGTTGGCCTGGGCGATGCCGCCGACGGCGACCGCACCGATGCCCTGCGCCTGGGACTGAGCACCGAGGGCCACACTGGCCGGGCCTGCGCTGCTGCTTTCCACGCCGATGGAAATCGCGCCACCGGCCGTGCTGCTGGCGCTGCTGCCGATCGCCACACC
>NZ_JBFTNR010000275.1:0-4975 GCF_056665995.1 Stenotrophomonas sp. 05L44_2 | reverse complement strand
GACGGGCGACTGCACTTGCCGTCCACCAGCAGATCGACTGACTTGTCGAGATCGGCACTGGCATCGACGAACAGGTGGCAGACGCCCTTGTAGTGCTTGATCACCGGCACCCGTGCGTGCTCGGCGACGAAGCGGATCAGGCCTTCGCCACCGCGCGGGATGGCCAGGTCGATCAGTTCGTGCAGCTGCAGCAGTTCCAGCATTGCTTCGCGACGCAGGTCGGTCAGCACCGTCACAGCGGCAGGGGGCACGCCGTTGGCCTTCAATGCCCCCGCCAACGCCTGGGCGATGGCGGTATTGGAATGGATCGCCTCCGAGCCGCCACGCAGGATCACGCCGTTGCCCGCCTTCAGGCACAGCGCGGCGGCTTCGGCGGTCACGTTCGGGCGAGCTTCGTAGATCATCGCGATCACTCCCAGCGGCACGCGCACCTTCTGTACGCGGATGCCGTTCGGACGCACGTCGTCGCGGGTCACCTGCCCGACCGGGTCCGGCAGGCCGGCCACCTCGCGCACGGCGTCGGCCATCGCCAGCAGGCGCGCCGGGTCAAGTGCCAGGCGGTCGAGCATCGCGCTGCCCACACCTTTTTCGCGGGCGGCGGCCAGGTCGCGTGCATTGCCTGCAAGAATCTGTCCGGCATTGACCTCCAGCGCCTGCGCCATCGCCTGCAGCAGTGCCCTGCGCGCATCGCTGTCCAGGCCGGCAACCACCTGGGCCGCGTCGCGGCAGGCACGGGCCTGCGATTCGATCTCACTCATCGGCATATCCTGCAGTAGGTTCATGGCAGCACCAGATCGTCGCGATGGACGACGGTACCGCCGTAGTTGTAGCCGAGCACGGTCTGGATGTCGCGGGTGTGGCGGCCGGCAATGCGGCGCACGTCATCGGCGGCGTACTGGCTCACTCCACGGGCCACGCACACCCGGCCGGCGTCGGTGTTCCAGCATACCTGCACCATGTCACCGCGCCGGAACGCGCCGTCGGCACCGGTGATGCCACCGGGCAACAGCGATGCCCCCTTCTCGCGCATCGCCTGGGCGGCGCCGGCATCGACCAGGATCGCGCCTTCGGCGAGCGGAGCGTGGCGCAGCCAGTGCTTGCGGGCCGCCTCACGGCTGCGTGCTGCATGGATACGGGTGCCGAACAGGCGATCCTGCGCCAGCGCGCGCACCACCTCGCCGCTGCGGCCATTGAACAGATAGGTTTCAATGCCGACACGGCCGGCCTTGGCTGCGGCCTCCAGCTTGGTGCGCATGCCGCCGGTACCGGCGACCGAACCGGCGCCGCCAGCCATCGCCAGCACGGCATCGTTCAACTCGGCCACTTCATGCAGTGGCCGGGCATCGGCATGCGTGCGCGGATCTGCACTGTAGAGACCGTCGATGTCGGTGGCGATGAACAGTGCATCAGCATCGACCAGCGCTGCCACCGTCGCGGCCAGGTTGTCGTTGTCACCGAGCTTGAGCTCATCCACCGAAACGGTGTCGTTCTCGTTGACCACCGGCAGCGCGCCCAGCCGCAGCAGCTCGTTGAGGGTTGCCCGCGCATTGAGATAGCGGCGGCGGTTGCGCAGATCGTCATGGGTCAGCAGCACCTGCGCCACCGGGCGCTCGAAGAAGCGCTGCCACAGACCGATCAGCTGCGCCTGGCCCAGTGCCGCCAACGCCTGCCGCGCCGCCATCGCCGCACCGGGTTCATCGGCCCGGGGCAGGATCGCGCGGCCGGCAGCGACCGCGCCGGAGGAGACGATGACGACCTCGCGCCCGGCCAGCACGTTGGCCGAAACGAACTGGGCCAGGCCCAGCGCGTGGCGCGGCGACAGGCCACCACCGTCGGCGGCCAGCAGGCTGCTGCCGACCTTGAGCACGGCGCGCCGCCACGACGGCAGCGCTTGTTCGGGGAACGGCGATGCAACGTGGGCGGCGTGGACAGTCATCAGGGGCGCCTCAGCGGGTATTCCATTCATGGACGCTCAGCGCCGATGCCTGCATCGTCACCAGCGGATCGGTGGCGACGATGGCCTGCGCCTGCGCGAGGCTGTCGAGGTTGCACAGCACATAGGCGCCACCACTGCCGTCGGCAAAGCCGCCGGTCAGCTGCAGCCGGCCCTCGGCCTGCAACGCATCGAGGAAGTCGCGGTGCGGCTGCACCACGGCGTCGGTGAAGCCCGGCAGGCGCATCGCCAGCACCAGGTAGACGGTGCCGGCCATCAGGACAGCGCCTGCCAGCGCGCGCGCAGTTCATCCAGGCGCAGGTCCGACGCCGAACCCGGTGATACGCGCGCCGCCAGGCTGCCTTCCGGCGTGCGCCCCTGCCCTGCACTGTCGGCACCGGCAGCAGCAGCCTTGTAGGCCTCGCGGAACGGTACGCCCGCTACCGCAGCTTCCACCGCGACATCGGTGGCATACATGCCCGAATCGATCGCTGCACGCAGCTTGTCATCGCGCCATTCCAGGTTGGCCAGCAGCGCCGGCAGCAGTTCAAGCGCGGCCAGGCCGCGCCCGAAGCCGTGGAAGATGGCGCCCTTGGACGACTGCAGGTCGCGGTGGTAGCCCGACGGCAGCGACAGCAGCTGCTCGATTTCGGTGCGTGCAGCGGCGACGCTGGCATGGGTCGCGCGCATCAGCTCGATCACGTCCGGATTGCGCTTGTTGGGCATGATCGAACTGCCGGTGGTGTACTGCGCCGGCAACGCGACGAAACCGAATTCGGCGCTGGTGAACAGCGACAGGTCCCAGGCAATGCGGCGCAGGTCCAGGGTGGCACCGCCCAGCGCTTCCAGCGCGGCCAGTTCGAACTTTCCACGCGACAGCTGCGCGTAGATCGGCGAAATCTGCATGCGCGCAAAGCCGAGCGCGGCGGTGGTGTGCTCGCGATCCAGCGGCAGGTTCACGCCGTAACCGGCGGCGGTGCCAAGCGGATTGGCATCGACCAGTGCATTGGTATCGCGGGCACGCACGGCGTTGTCGATGAAGGCTTCGGCCCAACCGGCCCACCACATGCCGGCCGAGGACACCACGGCACGCTGGATGTGGGTGTAACCGGGAATCGGCAGATGCTGCTCGGCCTGCGCACGGTCAAGTGCCACCTTTGCCACTTCGGCGCTGACCTGCGCCACGCGCTGCAGCTTTTCCTTCAACCACAACCGGGTGGCGACCAGGATCTGGTCGTTGCGGCTGCGGCCGGTGTGGATCTTGCGGCCGGCATCACCCAGGCGTTCGGTCAACCGTGCCTCGATCGCCGAATGGCCATCCTCATACTGCGTATCCAGCACGAAGCGGCCTTCGCGGAAGTCCTGCGCCAGCACCTCAAGTTCACGCAGCAACCCGGCCAGTTCGTCGGCGCTGAGGATGCCGATGTGCTGCAGGCCCTGCGCATGCGCGGCGCTGGCAGCAATGTCATGCAGGAAGAACTCGCGATCGAGGATCACGTCGTCGCCGGCGAGGAAGGTCTGGATCTGGGCATCGACAGCGACGCCTGGCTTCTGCCAAAGAAGGTCTGCCATGGGGAGCTCCTGTACGGTTTCAGTGCGGGATCGACGTCAGTTCGTCGATGCCCAGCGCAAGATTGAGGTTCTGCATGGCCTGGGTGGCCGCGCCCTTGAGCAGGTTGTCCAGGGTCGCCACCACCACCACCCGCTTGCCGCCCGGGGCGAGCGTGAAGCCGCCGACCTGGGCACCGTGGCGGCCAGCGATGCGGCTCACCCACGGCGCCTCGTCCACGACCTCGATGAGTGCTTCACCGGCGTAGGCCTGCTGGAAGCGCTCGACGATCTGCTCGCGGGTCTGCACGCGGTTCAACCACAGGTTGGCGGTGAGGGTGATGCCACGGAAATGCGGCGCGACGTGCGGCATGAATTCGACCGCCACGCCCAGCTGCACGGAAACCTCGCGCTCATGCACGTGGTTGGTCAGCGCGTACGGCATCAGGTTGTCGGCCAGCAGTTCAACGTTGTTCTTGTCCGACGGCGAGGTGCCCGCACCCGAGTAGCCGGACACGCCGAAGCACTGCGGCGGGCCAGCCAGCAGATCCAGCAGCGGATGGATCGCCAGCTGCATCGCGGTGGCATAGCAGCCGGGATTGCTGATGTGCTTCTGTCCGCGGTAACGGCTGCGGGTAAGCTCTGGCAGGCCGTAGTACCAGGTGTTGTCGAAACGGTAGTCGGCCGACAGGTCGACGATCACCGTGTCCGGCTTCGCCGTTTCCAGCGCCGCCACGAACGGCGCGGCCAGGCCGTTGGGCAGGGCCAGGACCACCGCGTCCACGCCCTTGGCGGCAACGGCGTCGGCGTCGAGATTCTCGAACTGCAGTTCGCCCTGCCATTGCGGGTAGTGGTCGGACACGCGCTGCCCGGCCAGTTCGCGCGAGGACACGAAGCCCAGCTGCAGGTTCGGATGCGCTGCCACCAGGCGGATCAGCTCGGCGCCGGTATGGCCGCGGGCGCCGACGATGCCGACGGTGAACGAGGAGGAAGTGCTCATGCGTGCGTGCTCATGCGTGCGAATCGAGGCGGTGCTGCAGGTGGCGTTTCACGCCCTGCCATTCCGCATCGATGATGGAGAAGATGACGGTGTCGCGCGGCGTGCCGTCGGGATGCCGGCGGTGATTGCGCAGCACGCCATCCTGCTTGGCGCCCAGGCGTGCGATCGCGGTGCGCGAGGTGAAGTTGAACCAGCTGGTTTCAAACACCACGCTCAGGCATTCCAGCCGCTCGAAGGCATGGCTGAGCAGCATCAGCTTGGTTTCGGAGTTGACCCCGGTGCGCTGCACCGATTCGCCATACCAGGTGTAGCCGATGCTCAGCCGCGGTACGTCCGGCTGCAGATCGTAGTAACGGGTGGTGCCGACGATCTGGTCGTTGGCATCGAACACCACGAACGGCAGCACCTTGCCTTCGGCCTGTGCCTGCAGCGCCGCCTGCACATAGCCGGTCATGGCCTTCGCATCGGGCACCTGGGTGTACCAGAGCCTGGAC
>NZ_JBFTNR010000274.1:0-4978 GCF_056665995.1 Stenotrophomonas sp. 05L44_2 | reverse complement strand
CCCCTGACCTGGATCGCCGCTGCCGCACTGTCGGTGGCCAGCCTGCCGGCCATGGCCCTGCAGCCGTTCAAGGCCGACTACCTCGCCAGCTACATGGGCATGCAGGCCAATGGCAGCATGACCCTGGCCAGCGAAGGCACCAACAAGTGGCGTTACAGCCTGCAGGTCAAGAACCAGCTGGCGGACCTGAGCCAGACCACCGTGTTCGAGGAAGTGCGTGGGCAGTTGCGCCCGCTCAGCAGCCAGGACCGCTCTGCGCTGCTGGTGAAGAAGCGCAATGTGCAGGCCAACTACAACTGGACCAGCAACCAGGCCACCTGGACCGGCGACATCAAGCCGGACCGTGCCGGACCGATCGCCCTGAAGGCCGGCGACATGGACGCGCTGCTGATCAACCTGGCCATCGCCCGCGACCTGGCCGCCGGCAAGCCGCTGACCTATCGCATGGTCGACGAAGGCCGCATCAAGAACATGACCTACCGCGTGGTGGGCAAGGAATCGGTCACCGTCGGCGGCAAGAGCTACGAGGCCACCAAGGTCTCGCGCACCGACGGCAACAAGGAGCTGATCGCCTGGATCGTGCCGGAGTTCCCGGTGCCGGCGCGCATGCTGCAGCGTGAGAGCGGCCGCGATGCGCTGGACCTGACCATCAAGGCGATGAACTGACCGACCGCGCTGCGCGCTCGCCGGGCATGGCCCGGCGCTACCGCCCAACGTCGATCCACGCCATGCGTGGATTCATGCCCCGCACACAAAAACGCCCGCTTTCGCGGGCGTTTTTTCATTTCTTCGTTTCTTCCGCCGGCTTGAACTCGGTGCGGCAGTCGACCCGGATCTGCTCGCCCGTGGATCGGCGCACGAACGTGCGGCAATGGCGGTTGCCGTCCTGGCTGTCGTTCACCGCAACCGCGTAGAACGACTGGATGATCTCGTCACGGCTTACCGTGCCGTCGCCATTCCAGTCCATGTCCTTCTGCTCGATGCCCTTGGTGATGGCGATGTTGGCGTACCAGGCATAGCCCAGCCACGCCAGCACGATCAGCACCAGCACCAGCAGCGCCTTGCGGCGACGGCTGAACCTGCCGCGCAGGATCATGCGGCCACGCGCCGGATGGTGGCGCCGAGCGAAGACAGCTTTTCTTCGATGTTTTCGTAGCCGCGATCAAGGTGGTAGATGCGATCGATGGTGGTATCGCCATCGGCCATCAAGCCGGCCAGGATCAGCGACGCGGACGCGCGCAGGTCGGTTGCCATCACCGGTGCACCGCTCAGGCGCTCGTGACCACGCACGATGGCCGTGTGGCCTTCCACCTGCACATCCGCGCCGAGGCGCAGCAGCTCGTTGACGTGCATGAAACGGTTCTCGAAGATCGTTTCATTGATCACGCCCACGCCGTCGGCCACGCAGTTGAGCGCCATGAACTGCGCCTGCATGTCGGTCGGGAACGCCGGATACGGCGCGGTGGTCAGGTTGACTGCCTTCGGCCGCTTGCCGTGCATGTCCAGGGTGATGCTGTCTTCGGTGGTCTCGATGGTCGCGCCGGCTTCCACCAGCTTGGCCAGCACCGCGTCCATGGTGTTCGGGCGCGCACGGTTGACGGTGACCTTGCCACCGGTCATCGCTGCGGCCACCAGGAAGGTGCCGGTTTCGATGCGGTCGGGCAGCACTTCATGGCGGCCACCGGACAGGCGTTCGACGCCTTCGATGACCAGGCGGGCGGTGCCCAGGCCTTCGATCTTCGCGCCGAGAGCGATCAGGCAATGCGCCAGGTCGGTGACTTCCGGTTCCATCGCCGCGTTGTCGAGGATGGTGGTGCCTTCGGCCAGCACTGCGGCCATCAGCACGTTCTCGGTACCGGTCACGCTGACCATGTCGAAGGTGAAGTGGCCACCCTTCAGGCGCTTGGCGGTGGCCTTGATGAAGCCGTTCTCGACCACGATGTCGGCACCGAGTGCCTGCAGGCCCTTGATGTGCTGGTCGACCGGGCGCGAACCGATCGCGCAGCCGCCGGGCAGCGATACTTCGGCCGCGCCGAAGCGGGCCAGCAGCGGGCCCAGCACCAGGATCGAGGCGCGCATGGTCCTGACCAGTTCATACGGAGCCACATGCTGGTTGACCGGACGCGGGTCGACCACGATCGCGCTGCCACGCGAGAGCGTGCCCTGGTCGATGGTCACGTTCGCGCCCAGTTCGCCCAGCAGCTTCACCGTGGTGACCACATCGTGCAGATGCGGCACGTTGGTGATCTCCACCGGCGCATCGGCCAGCAGGGTCGCGCACAGGATGGGGAGGACGGCGTTCTTGGCGCCGGAGATGCTTACTTCACCGTGCAGCGCAGCGCCGCCGGTCACAACGATCTTGGCCATGTATTGGGGATCTTCTGCGGTTCAGCCGGCTTCGGCCGGGGTCACGGTTTTCAGTGCGAGCGCGTGGATCGCGCCGCCCATCAGGTCACCCAGAGTGGCATACACCATCCGGTGGCGGGCCAGCGGCAGCTTGCCGGCAAAGGCCTCGCTGACCACGGTCGCTTCGAAATGCACGCCATCGTCACCCTGCACGTCGGCGCGGGCGCCGGGCAGGCCGGTTTCGATCAGATTGCGGATGGTSTCGGCGTCCAACGGGCTTTCCTAATAAAATGTGCGTCCATTCTACTTCCGCTGCGTGGCGTCCGCATGGCCGAATCCCTGTTGCCCCCCCGTTCCGCCGACCCTGCCGCCCTGGTCGCCAGTGGCCGGCGCGTGTTCGAGATCGAACGGCAGGCGCTGGACGCCGTGGCCGACCGCCTCGGCGATGCCTTCCAGCAGGCCTGCCGGGCGATCCTGGGCAGCCGCGGCCGGGTAGTCGCCACCGGCATGGGCAAGTCCGGCCATGTGGCACGCAAGATCGCCGCCACCCTGGCCTCCACCGGCACCCCGGCGTTCTACGTGCACCCGGGCGAGGCCGGCCATGGTGACCTGGGCATGATCACCGAGGACGACGTGGTGCTGGCCCTGTCCTATTCGGGTGAATCGGATGAGCTGCTGATGCTGCTGCCGGTGCTCAAGCGCCAGGGCAATGTGCTGATCGCCATGACCGGCCGCCCGCAGTCGAGCCTGGCCAGCGCCGCCGATTTCCACCTGGATGTGAGCGTGCCGGCCGAAGCCTGCCCGCTGGCGCTGGCGCCCACCYCCAGCACCACCGCCTCGCTGGCGATGGGTGACGCGCTGGCGGTGGCCCTGCTGGATGCACGCGGCTTCACCGCCGACGATTTCGCCCGTTCGCACCCGGCCGGCAGCCTCGGCCGCCGCCTGCTGCTGCACATCACCGACGTCATGCACACCGGCGAGGACCTGCCCAAGGTCGATGTCGGCGCCAGCCTCAGCGAAGCGCTGATGGAGATGAGCCGCAAGCGCCTGGGCATGACCGCCGTGGTCGACGACCAGGGCGTGCTGATCGGGCTGTTCACCGACGGCGACCTGCGCCGCGCCCTGGACACCGACCTGGACGTGCGCACCGCCAGGATCGCCGATGTGATGACCCGGCAACCGCGCACCATCAGCGCCGACAAGCTGGCGGTGGAGGCTGCGCGGCTGATGGAAACCCACAAGATCACCGGCCTGATCGTGGTCGACAGCCAGGGCCGCGCGGTCGGCGCCCTGAACATTCATGACCTGTTGCGGGCGCGGGTGGTTTAACCGACAGTCCGTAGACCCCATTCAGTCTGTACCAACGAGCCCGCAACCACCGAGTCCGATGCCCTGATGCCCTGGTCCCCCCTGCCCGCCTTCCCCACCCACCTGCATGCCGTTGCGGCCGGTATCCGCCTGGCCTGCTTCGACGTGGACGGCACCCTCACCGACGGTCGGCTGTACTACGACAAGGATGGCAATGAGAGCAAGGCGTACTTCGTGCAGGATGGCCTGGGCCTGAAACTGCTGCAGCAGCACGGCATCCACCCCGTGCTGATCACCGCGCGCAACAGCCAGTCCGCGCTCAAGCGCGGCGCCGACCTGGGCATCGACACCCAGATTGCCGTCGGCGACAAGCTGGCCAGCGTGCAGGCGCTGTGCGCCCAGCACGGCATCGGCCTGGAGCAGGTGGCCTTCATGGGTGACGACCTGCCCGACCTGGCGCCACTGGGCGCGGTCGGCCTGGCGGTGGCTCCGGCCAATGCCCATCCGTGGATCGCCGAGCGCGTGCACTGGATCACCCGTGCTGACGGTGGCCGTGGTGCCGCGCGCGAGCTGTGCGACGTGCTGCTGGCCGCGCAGGGCCGCGTGGACGCCGTGCTGGCGAGGTTCGGCGCATGAATGCCCCCACCCTGAACTGGCGGATGATCCTCGGCGTCGGCCTGCTGCTGGCCGCCCTGCTGAGCAGCTGGGCGGCGCTGCGCAACCGCGAAAAGGCACCTGCCGTCGAAGGCCAGGACGCCGGCGTGGACTACATCCTGCACGATTTCCAGATCGTCGCCCTGGACGAACATGGCAAGGAATCGACCACCCTGCGCGCGCCCCTGCTGGAACGCCAGCGTGGCGACCAGACGCTCAACATCACCACGCCGCTGTTCGAAATGCCCGACAAGGACGGCAAGCACTGGACGCTGCGCGCCCAGACCGGCTGGCTCAGTGCCAAGGGCGACGAGATGAAGCTGCGGGGCAACGTCGCCGGCGACAGCCCGGCCGGCCCGGGCGTGGTCCCGACCACCTTCCGCACCGACCACCTGGATGTATTCCCGAAGGACAACCGCGCCCGCACCGATGCCCTGGTGACCATGACCCGGCCCGGCATGGAGCAGTCCGGCGTCGGGTTCGAGGTGGATTCGAAGAACAACACGTATCATTTCCTCAGCCAGTCCAAGGGCCGTTACACGCCCAAGCGCTGATTCCGCCGCCCGCCCGCGACGTCTTCCGACAGGCGCGAAGCAGGCAGCCCCCACCCGCCGCCCCCGGTCCCGCCGGAGGGCCACCACCGGTAGAACGGACCCCGATGAAGATTCCC
>NZ_JBFTNR010000273.1:0-4978 GCF_056665995.1 Stenotrophomonas sp. 05L44_2 | reverse complement strand
GACCTGCGCACGCTGAAGGCCGCGACCGGCGCGGCTGCCGAGGATGCCGACGCGGTCGGCAGCAACAATTTCGCCGTGGCCGGCGCGCTGACCGCCGATGGCCGTGCGATCGTCGCCGACGACATGCACCTGGGCCTGCGCGCCCCCAGCCTGTGGTTCCGTGTGCGCCTGCGCTACCCCGATCCACAGGCTGCGGGTGGCCAGGTCGACGTCAGCGGATTCTCGCTGCCGGGCGTGCCGGCGGTGATCGTCGGCAGCAACGGCCACGTGGCCTGGGGCTTCACCAACAGCTACATCGACACTGCCGACTTCCGCACCGAGCCAGCGGACGCTGCAGTGACCGTGCACGAGGAACGGATCGTCGTGGCCGGCGGTGCCGACGTGCGTTTCCCGGTACGCGAAACCGCGTGGGGACCGATCCTGCACACCCACGCCGATGGCAGAGGCGACGCCCTGCGCTGGGTCGCGCAGTTGCCGGGCGCGGTGCGCATGGACTTCGCCGACATGGCACGGGCCGCCGATCTGGACCAGGCCCTGCAGATTGCCGACCATGCCGGCATTCCCGCGCAGAATCTGGTGATCGGCGACCGCAGCGGGCGTATCGCGTGGCGCCTGATCGGCGCGCGGCCTGACCGTGGCCCGGGCTGTACACCGCTGGGCTTCAATGACAATCACCGCAACCCGGGCTGCGCGCCGTGGCCGATCCGCAGCGACGCCGCGCCGAGCCTGGTCGACCCCGCCTCGCATCGGCTGTGGACGGCCAACAGCCGCGTGGTGGACGAGGCGACGCTGGCCACGGTCGGCAATGGTGGCTACGACCTCGGCGCACGCGGACGGCAGATCCGCGACCTGCTGGCCACGCAGGAGCATTTCGACGAGCACGACCTGCTGGCGATCCAGCTCGACGACCGCGCGGTGTTCCTGCAGCGCTGGTGGGTGCTGCTGCACCAGGTGGTCGAACACAGCGACGATCCGGCACTGAAGCGGTTGGGCACGGTCAGCAGCCATTGGGAGGGTCGCGCCGCGATCGATTCGGTCAGCTACCGGGTGGTGCGCGAGTTCCGCACACAGGTACTCGACACGTTGACCGATGCGCTGCTGGCACCGGCCCGGGCACCGCTGGGCGAGGATTTCCTGGCACCGCGACTGGCGCAGCTGGAAGGCGTGGCCTGGCCGATGCTGCAGCAGCGCCCGGCCAACCTGCTGCCGCCCGCGTACACGAACTGGGATGCGCTGCTGGCCGATGCGGCGCGCCGTACCGAAGCGGAGCTGTCCGCGCAGGGGCCGCTGGCGCACCGCATCTGGGGCGAGCGCAATACCGCAGCGATCTGCCATCCGGTCGCGCGCGCCCTGCCCGCCTTCGCCAGCCGCTGGTTGTGCATGCCGGCCGATCCCCTGCCCGGCGACCGTGACATGCCGCGTGTACAGACGCCGGCGTTCGGCGCCTCGCAGCGCATGGTGGTCTCGCCCGGCCACGAGGCCGATGGCATCGTGCACATGCCGGGTGGGCAGAGCGGCCATCCGCTGTCGCCGTACTGGGGCGCCGGACATGAGGACTGGGTGCATGGCCGCCCCACCCCGTTCCTGCCCGGCAAGGCGCAGCACACGTTGACGCTGCTACCGGCGCGATAGCGCTGGCCGGCCACGGCATGATGCCCGCCGCGTGTGCGTGGCTGCCGGCCAGCGGCCGGCACTACCCTGCCATCAGGCCGCGGGGGATGCCCTGCACCGCCACCGGGCGCGACCGGGTCAGGCCTTGCGGCGCTCGATCAGGTTCAACAGCGGCCCGGTCATCGCAGTGGTCACCAGTGCCATGATCACCAGCACCGCAAACAGGCGGTCGCCAAGCAGGCCCAGCTCGTAGCCCAGGTTGAGCACGATCAGCTCCATCAACCCGCGGGTATTCATCAGTGCACCCAGTCGCCACGCTTCGCGCGAGGTCATGCCGGTACTGCGCGCCGCGCTCCAGGTGCCCAGCAGCTTGCCCACTGTGGCCATGGCGATCACCACGACGCACAACGCGATGTCACTGGTCTGCAACGCATCGGCGCGCATGCGCAGGCCGGTCATGGCGAAGAACAGCGGCAGCAGCAGCGTCACCGCGAACGGTTCGACCCTGGCCACCAGCAGGTGCCGCAGCTGCGCGTTGGACGACACCGCCACGCCTGCAGCGAAGGCGCCGAACAGCGCATGGATGCCGAGCACTTCGGTGACCAGCGCACTGGCCAGCGACAGCAGCAGGATGCCCAGCAGCCAGCGCCCTTCGCGACCCGGCGCGATGGTCTGGCGGGCGAACCACGGCTTCACCAGTCCCAGCATCAGCGCGATGAACGCCACCACGCACAGCAGGTTGAGGCTGGCCGGCAACCAGCCGGTGGCCTGCGCTGCCGCCACGATCAGCGCCAGCAGGCACCACGCGGTAGCATCGCCCAGCGCCGCGCAGGCGATGGCGGTCTGCCCCAGCGGTGTGTGGGTGATGCCGCGATCAGCGAGGATGCGCAGCAGCACCGGGAAAGCGGTGATGCTCATCGAAATACCGACGAACAGCGCGAACGCGGTGAAACCCACGCCCTGCGGGCCATGCTGCGGGTACAGCCAGATGGCCAGGACCACACCAAGCACGAACGGCACCGCGATGCCTGCGTGGCTGACGGTGAAGGCGAATCGACGGCGCCCACGCAGCGCGCCCAGATCCAGTTCGGCACCAGCCACCAGCAGGAACATCAGCACACCCAGCTGGCTGAGCATACCCAGCGGCCCGAGCGAAGCGGCCGGGAACAGTGCACCGTGCACCTGCGGCAGCAGGCTGCCCAGCAACAGCGGCCCCATCATCAGGCCGGCGGCCATCTCGCCGATCACGGCCGGCTGGCCGAAACGCTTCAACAGCGCACCGGCGCCCTTGGCGACCAGCAGCAGCACCAGCAGCTGCAGCAGGAACAGGCCGAGCGGCGAGGCCAGGTGATGTGCCCAGTCACTGCCGACCACGGCTTCGGCCTTGCTGGCCACCGTCGGCAGCCCGGGGCCCGCATAGCGCGCCAGCAGCAGGCCGACCAGCAGCGGCACGCCGGCCCACACCAGGTAGCGCCAAGCCCACTTCGTCGGCCTCACGGGACCTCCGGTCTGTACGTCCATGAACATTCCCCAATGTGCAGGGGGCTGATGATACGTCCCTCGCCGCCCATGCGCTGCAGGGCTCGCCGGGCATGGCCCGGCGCTACCCGTGTGGCTGCCGCTCGGCGCGGCCGATCAGGCCAGGGCCTGCTCGTGCACGCCGGCGATGGCGCGGCCCGATGGGTCGGCGGCGGCGGCGAAGCTGGCATCCCAGGCGATCGCTGCCGGCGAGGAACAGGCGATCGACTTGCCGCCCGGCACGGTTTCAGCCGCCGCATGGCTGGGGAAGAACTGCTCGAACAGGTGACGGTAGTAGTACGCCTCCTTGGTCTGCGGCGGGTTGTGCGGGAAGCGCTTGTCGGCCGCAGCCAACACGCGGTCGCTGACCTGTGCTTCGGCGTGCGCCTTCAGGCCATCGATCCAGCCATAGCCGACGCCATCGCTGAACTGCTCTTTCTGCCGCCACAGGATGCTGTCCGGCAGGTAGCCCTGGAAGGCTTCGCGCAGTACCGCCTTCTCGATGCGGCGACCACCAAAACCGGCGCCGACCATCTTGTGCGCGGCATCGAATCGCATCGCCACGTCGAGGAACTCGCGGTCCAGGAACGGCACGCGCGGCTCCACGCCCCAGGCCATCATCGACTTGTTGGCGCGCAGGCAATCGTAGTTGTGCAGGGCGTCGAGCTTGCGCACCAGTTCCTGGTGGAATTCGCGCGCGTCCGGTGCCTTGTGGAAGTACAGATAGCCGCCGAAGATCTCGTCGCTGCCTTCGCCGGACAGCACCATCTTCACCCCCATCGCCTTGATCCGGCGCGCCAGCAGGAACATCGGCGTGGAGGCGCGGATGGTGGTGACGTCGTAGGTTTCAATATGGCGGATCACCTCCGGCAGCACGTCCAGGCCTTCTTCGAAGGTGTATTCGAAGCCGTGGTGGACCGTGCCCAGTGCTTCGGCGGCCACCGCAGCAGCGGCCAGATCCGGCGAGCCCTTCAGGCCGATGGCGAACGAATGCAGGCGCGGCCACCACGCTTCGCTCTGCCCGCCATCTTCGATGCGACGACGCGCATAACGTGCTGCCACGGCGGCAACCAGCGACGAATCCAGCCCGCCCGACAGCAGCACGCCGTACGGCACGTCACTCATCAACTGGCGTTCGACCGCATGTTCGAAGGCCTGGCGCAGCTCGGCGAGATCGRCCGGGCGGCCCTGCACGTCGTCGTACTCGCGCCACGGCTGTTGGTAGTAGCGCACCAGCTCACCGCTGGCGCTGTCGTAGTAATGGCCAGGCGGGAACTGGGCGACGTCGGCACAGGTATCGACCAACGCCTTCATTTCAGAGGCGACGCGCAACCGCCCCTGCGCATCATGGCCCCAGTACAGCGGCACCACGCCGACCGGGTCGCGCGCGATCAGTACACGGCCCGCACTGCGATCCCATAAAGCAAAAGCGAAGATGCCGTTGAGCTGCTCCAGCCACTGCGCCGGCGACCCGCCCTGGCAGTACAGCGCGTTGATCACCTCGCAGTCCGAGCCGGTCTGGAAGGCATAGGCCTGGGCAAGTCCGGCCTTGAGCTGCTGGTGGTTGTAGATCTCGCCGTTGACCGCCAGCGCCAGCTGCCCGTCTTCGGACAGCAGCGGCTGCGAGCCGCCTGCCGGATCGACGATGGCCAGGCGCTCGTGCACCAGCAGCGCGCCCTCGTCCAGGTACACACCGCTCCAGTCCGGGCCACGATGACGCTGGCGCTGCGACAGCTCCAGCGCATGGCGGCGCAGGGAAGGAAGATCGTCACCGGCCTGCAGGCCGAAAATACCGAAGATCGAACACATGGGTGGAACTCCTGTTGTGGGGAAGTACACGGGGGGAAGG
>NZ_JBFTNR010000272.1:0-8031 GCF_056665995.1 Stenotrophomonas sp. 05L44_2 | reverse complement strand
CCATGGACGGCGCGCCCGAGCCTACATGGACGTATTCACGGCGCCCCCTGCGCAGCCCACCCGCCCGGCCAACCCACGGCTTCTGCTGTCAGCGACCCACCACCCCGCCACGAGGGGCTCAGCCGTTGGCCTTCGCCTTGGCATCCCGCGCCGCCTGCTGCTCGACCAGCGTCAGCGCCACGTTGTCCCGCAGGTACGCCGGCTCGACCTTCTCCGGCGCAATGCCTTCGCCGCGCGCGAACGCCGGTACCGCCAGTGCCAGCACATCCGCTGCACGTGGCAGCGCCGTTGCATCGAAGCGGCGCAGGCCAGCCCCCAGCTGCGCGACCAGCGCGCCCTCGGCCGCGGCAAACCCGGTGCCGACGCCGTAGACGGACGCAGCATCCGGCAACGACACCGCCGCCGGCACGCACACGCGCTCGGCATCCCGCGCCACCGGCAGTCCATCCACGCGCTCGAAGCGTGCCACGTACAACTCGCCCATCCGCGCATCGATCGCCGACAGGATCTGCTTCTCTTCCACCGGCGCGCGCAGCGCCAGCACCTGCAGCGTCGACACCGGCAGCAACGGCCGATCCAGCGCCAGCGCGATGCCCTGCGCCAACGCGATCGCCAGGCGCACACCGGTGAACGCACCGGGACCACGGCTGAGCGCGATGCCGTCCAGCTGGCGGCGGCTGATGCCGGCCTCGGCCAGCAGCTCCTCCGCCCACGGCAGGCTCAGTTCGGCATGCCGGCGGGGGGCGATCTCGAAGCGTTCCCGTACCTGCCCATCGACATGCAGGGCTACGGAACAGGCTTCGGTGGCGGTTTCAAAGGCGAGCAGTTTCATCGGATCGGGTCAGAACAGGGGGAACGTGGCGCCGGGAGCCGGCTCCGGCCCCGCCACGGCAGCGGTCGGGGCAGCGGCATCCGCCACGGGCGCCCATTGTGGCGCAAAGAAGGCCTGCACATCGGCCAGGGCCCGGGTTCGCCGGAACGGCGGCAGCGACTGCAGGAAGACCTTGCCATAACCCCGGTTGAGCAGGCGCGGGTCGCACAGCACCAGCACGCCACGGTCGGTCTCGCTGCGGATCAGGCGGCCAACGCCCTGCTTCAGGGCAATCACCGCCTGCGGCAACTGCTCGTCGCGGAAGGGATTGCCGCCCTGGGTGCGTATGGCATCCAGCCGCGCTTCGTACACCGGATCATCGGGCGTGGCGAAGGGCAGCTTGTCGATCACCACCACGCTCAATGCCTCGCCGACCACATCCACGCCCTCGCGGAAGCTGGCCGAGCCCAGCAGCACGCCATTGCCGGATTCGCGGAAACGCTGCAGCAGGGTCGCGCGCGGCGCTTCGCCCTGCACGAACAGCGGCCAGGGCCCATCACGCAGCGCCTCGGCCGCCTCGCGCAGCGCACGATGCGAAGCAAACAACAGGAACGCCCTGCCCTGCGACGCCTGCAGCACCGGACGCAGGACCTGGATCAGTGCGGTTCCGAAACCGCGCGCAGCCGGATCCGGCAGGCCTTCAGGCAGGYAGCACAGTGCCTGCTCGGGCCAGTTGAACGGACTGGGCTGTACCAGCGTCTGCGGATCATCCAGGCCCAGGCGCGTGGCGATGTGCTCGAAGCCACCGCCAACGGTCAGCGTGGCGGAGGTGAAAATCCATGCGGCATGGCTGCGCTCGCGATGTTCGCGCAGCGGTGCGGACACATCCATCGGCGTGCGCTGGCAGCGGAAACCGCGCGCGGTCAATTCATACCAGAGCACGTCACCAGCGACGGCGGTCGCTTCTGCAGGATCGGCATCGAAGTCGAGCGCGGGTTCTTCATCCCCCAGCCAACGGCCCAGCCGCGAAATCGCCTCACGTGCGCGCGCATGGCAGGCATCGAGGCCAGCAGCGGCTTCGCGCAGCGGTTGCAATGCCTGCTCCAGCACCACCAGGCTGGACATCACCGCATCGAAACCCTCGCGTACCTGCGGCATTGCCAGCGCGCGCCATTGGGTGCCACGCGCTGGCAGCCCCTCCATCGCAGCACGCAGTGCAGACAATGCCTGCTGCAGATGATCGACCGGTTCCTGCAGTGCAGACTGTGCGCCACCCACGCCGCGCGCTTCAACCAGGCAGTCACGGCCCAGTTCCTGCCAGGGGCGCATGCCGAAGCCTTCGCCGAAGAACTGCGCGGCCAGTTCGGGCAGCTGATGGGCCTCGTCGATGACGAAGGCCTGCGCACCGGGCAGCAGTTCACCGAAGCCCTCCTGCTTCAGCGCGAGATCGGCCAGCAGCAGGTGGTGGTTGACCACGACCAGATCGGCGGCCTGTGCACGCTGGCGGGCCCGCACGACGAAACAGTCATCCCAGAACGGACACTCGTTGCCCAAGCAGTTGTCGACGGTGGAAGTGACCATCGGCAGCAGCGGCGAGTCGTCGGCCAGGCCATCGAGTTCGGCGATATCGCCTGATTCCGAGCGGCCGGACCAAGCCAGGATGCGCTGGAACTGTGCCGCCTGTTCCGGGCTGGAGAAGCGCGGCTCGCCGCGTGCCTGCTGCAGGCGGTAGCGGCACAGGTAGTTGCTGCGCCCCTTCAGCAGCGCGCTGCGCACGCCGACGCCCAGTGCCTGGCGCACGCGCGGCAGGTCACGGTGGTAGAGCTGGTCCTGCAGCGCGCGCGTGCCGGTGGAAATGATGGTGCGCATTCCGGACAGCAGCACCGGCACCAGATAGGCAAAGGTCTTGCCGGTGCCGGTACCGGCTTCGGCGAGCAGCAGGTCGCGCTGCTGCATCGACGCGGCAATGGCCTCGGTAAGGCGCAGCTGCGCAGGACGCGGGACGAACGCATCCAGATGGGAGGCGAGCGCGCCGCCTTCGCTGAGGGCTTCGCGGCTGGCATGGACAAGGTCGGACATCAGGTGGAAAGGATACCCGGCCGGGCGTTGCCCGGCACCCGTTTCAGGCCAGAGCACAAGCAAAAGCAACGGCAACAGCGTTTGTTCATGGCTCTGGGTTGGACTGAGGGCTGGCGGGGGACTGTGGGTTTGCGGGGACGTCCCTGGGGGGTTGGCCGCGGCATCCATGCCGCGGACACCCCGCAAACCCACAGCCCCCCCCCTTCGACAGTTTCCCGGTGACGGRATGCAAAGGCAGAGCGGAAGCGGTTGGTGTAACGGAGAAAGTAGAAGGGGCCGGATCCGTTCTCCTGCGGAAAACGGATCCGACCCCGCAGCGAGTGCGCGCAGCGCGCGACCCGCTATTGATTTTCTTTTTCTTTTCCGTGGCTGGCCGCACACGGAAACTGTCAGAGGCCGGGCAGGTTGGGTTCGCGGGGGTGTCCGCGGCATGGATGCCGCGGCCAAGCCCCCAGGGATGGGTTCACGGCGTCCCCCGCGAATCCAACCTGCCCGGCCAGCGCGGCTTTTGCGCGACCAAGCAGCCAGCCACGAGGGGCTGCGCCGTTGGCTGGGAAACTCAGTACCGCTTGATCCCCGGCACCGTGCAGCCTTCAATCTGCGCGTGCGCGGACACCGCATTCTCCTTCTCGCCCCGCGCCAGGCGCGCCTGCTCGATCGTCGCCCAGTGCCGGCGGCACAACGGCCCCGTCTTCGAGCCAAGGTCCACAGCCTTGCGTGCGAACGTTTCCGCCTCCGCCCACTGGCCCTGCAGCAGCGCCAGTTCCGCGCGTTCCTGCAATACCGACGGATCACCGGCCACGATCTGCAACGCCTGGTCCAGGCTGCCGGCCGCGCCAGCCAGATCATTGGCCTTGCGCTGGGTCAGCGCCGTCTGCCGCAGATCCTCAACTTGGGAATCGCGCAGTGGCTGCACCGACAGCTCCTTGTCATCCGGCCCGGCTGCGGCTTCCACGGCTGCCAGCCGCTGTGCGGGCGTGGTGGTATCCACCGGCTTGACCACCTGCGGCGCGCTGCTCACGCAGGCCGCCAGGGCCAGGCTGAGGCCACTCAGGACCAGGGGCTGGAACAGCGAACGGATAGTCATCGGCATCATCGGCTTGGAGGAGGAGTCGCTGCAGCGGGTGCTGCGGCAGGTTCAGCGGCGGGTTCGGGCTTACGGTCAAGGCCGAACCAGCTGCGCCAGCCGCCGCCCTCGCCTTCCGCACCGCCCTGCGCGTCCGGCAAGGCCGCCGGTGCGCACGGTTCATACGCAGGCGCATAGCCCACCACGAACGGGAAGCGGCGGGCACCCGGGCACCCTTCATCGGTGCTGTTGGTTCCCGTGGCCGCAACCGGCTGCCAGTCGAGGCCCTTGTTGCTGACCTTCAACGGCGCCGTCGGCAGGCGCTGGAAGATGCCCGACCACACCCGCATCGCGCCGGTGGCGCCATACAGGCCGGCCTGTTCGTTCTGGTCATTGCCCATCCAGATCACCGCCAGGTGATCGCCGGTGTAACCGGCATACCAGCTGTCGCGGCCATCGTTGGTGGTGCCGGTCTYGCCGGCCGGCTGCAGGCGGCCCAGGCCATCGGCGTTCAAACGCTGCGCGGTACCACTGGCCACCACCTGCTGCAGGCCGATGCTGATCAGGTTGGCGGCAATCGAGTCACCTTCCTGTGCCGGTGCCGGGGTCTTGTCGTAACGCTTGAGCAGCTTGCCCTGCGGATCAAGGACGCCACGCACCGCGTGCAGCGGCTGGATCTCGCCGCCCGATGCCAGGAACTGGTACAGCTGSGCCATCGCRTACGGGCTCTGGTCGGTCGAGCCGAGGATCACCGCCGGGTTCGCCTCGGCCTTGATGCCGGCCAGCACGTGGATCAGCTGSGTCACCCGTTCCGGGCCGACCTGCATGCCCACCCGTACCGTCGCCTGGTTGTAGGAGTGGGCGAGCGCATCGATCAGGCGCACGGTGCCGTGGCTGCGGTTGTCCGCATTGCCGGGGTTCCAGTTGCGGCCGCGGCTGAGCTGCACGGTCACCGGTGAATCATCGACCCAGCTGGCCAGCGAATAGCGGTCCGGCTGCGCCAGTGCCAGCAGGTACACGAACGGCTTGAGCAGCGAACCGACCGGGCGCTGCGCCTCGATGGCGCGGTTGAAACCGACCTCGGACACTTCACGGCTGCCGATCACCGCCACCACGTCACCGTTGTGCACGTYGGTCATCACCAGGCCGGCCTGCAGCTCGGGGCGACGCTTGCTTTCCAGCGACTTGATGGTGCGCGTGACCGCACCTTCGGCATAAGCCTGCGCGGACGGCGACATGCCGCTCATCACGCTCAGGCCAGCGCCCTGCAGGGCGGATTCCGGATAGTCGTGGGCAAGCTGGCGACGCACCAGGTCAACGTAGGCCGGGAAGCGGTTGGCCGCCACCAGGCCCGGGGTCTTGGGCACGCCCAGCGGCGCCTTCAACGCGCGCTGGTACTCGGCATCGTCRATCAGGGTCGCCTCGTGCAGTTTGCCCAGCACGAAGTTGCGACGGTCCAGCGCGCGCTCGGGATTGCGCCGCGGGTCGTAGTAGGACGGTCCCTTGACCAGGCCGATCAGCAGCGCGATCTGCTCGGTTTCCAGCGAGGAGAGATCGCGGCCGAACCAGAACTCGGCACCGGAGGACATGCCGTGGATCGCCTGGCTGCCGCGCTGGCCCAGATACACCTGGTTGAGGTACGCCTCGAAGATGGTGCGCTTGTCATAGCGTGCTTCCATGATCAATGCATACAGCACTTCGTTGAACTTGCGGGTGACGGTCTGTTCCTTGCCGATTCCCAGCAGGCCGCTGCGGGCCAGCTGCTGGGTCAGGGTGGAAGCGCCCTGGCGGCTCTGCCCACCGGAGCGGACAGTCACCCAGACCGCGCGCGCGATACCGGACAGATCGATGCCGTGATGGCGGTTGAAGTCCTTGTCCTCGACCGCCTGCAGGCCAGTGACCAACAGGTCCGGGGCCTCGTTCATGCGGATCAGGCGGCGCTCTTCCTGCTTCTGCCCATACAGCGTGGCGATGCGCGCGGGATCCATGCGGGCCGCCTTCAGCGCCTTGCGGCTGTCGGCGTCCCGCAACGATGCGATGCTGCCGCCGGACAGCGACAGCTCGACCCGGCGCGCAGCAACGTGGCCGTCGACATCGTTGTAGCCGCGGCTGGAGATGACGAAGCGGCCGCCCTGCACCGCATAGGTTGCCGGATCCTTGCCCTGGCCATCATCGCGATAGGCCGAGGCGGCCAGTTCGGTTTTCAGGGTTGCCGCATCCATCGCCTTGCCGGGCATCAGCACCAGCGGGCGTGCATAGACGCGCGTCGGGATCTGCCAGCGCAGTTCACCGAAGCGTTGCGTCACCTGCTGGTTCAGGTACAGCGTATAGGGGATCAGGAAACCCAATCCCAACGCRACCGCAGCCATGGTCCAGGTGATCAGTCGGCGCCGCCAGAGCGGGCTGCCATCGTCCTGCAGGTCGTCGTCGGAATCGTCGATGTCGTCGGAATCGTAGCGTCGGGGCACGGGAATGCGGATTGATAGGGTCCGGCGAGTCTAACGCAGCCGCCGCGAAGGCAGGCAGGCGCCGGCCCCGGGTTTCACTGCAGTTCAAGCTGTGTGCGATTCCGTCCAGCCCCTGCGGGCGCCGGCCGCGGCCGCGTGAATGCCTCTCCAGCCTGCCCCGGCGAGGCACACATTGGCGAGCCGGGCCAGCAGGCGAGGCGCGTCCTGGGCAATCCAGCGCAGCGACACATCGGCCCGCCGATACAGCTGCAGCCGCGACCAGGCCATGCGCCAGGCCAGCGCTGCCAGGCCGTGGAAACGAACAGGCGCAATCAGCACGTCACGCCGACGCAGCAGCGCATCCAGCGCCAGCAGGCGATCGGCCGTGCGTTGCCGGCGTTGGCGTTCAAACAGGTCAAGCTGGCGCAGGTGCCGCATCAGTCCACGGCGGCCGGCACCGATCTGGTTGTTGCCATGCTGGCGATAATCAATGGTAGGCCGCGCGATCATGTCCAGCCCACCGTCCAGCGAGGCGACTACAGCCAGCCACTCGTCGTGGCTCCAGCACGGAGCGATCGGCAACGCACTCTCCAGCAGCCCCCGGCGCAGCGCACAGGTTGCCCCGGTAATGAAGTTGCGCAGCAGAACCGCATCGATCACAAGCCCGGATCGCTCCAGCGCCACTTCGGCCGGATGCACTCCCAGCACTTCAAGCAGGTGTCCACCCAGCGCAACGCCATCGCCATCGACCAGGCGCGCATCGCTGTGCAGCAGCAGCAGGCCCGGATCGGCCTGGAACCGTTGCAGGTAAGTTGCAACCCGATCGACATACCAGACGTCGTCCTGGTCGCACAGGAACAGGATGTCGGACCGACAGCGCTGCAGCGCATCGGCAAAATTCAGGATGTAGCCGAGATTGCGTGCATGCTGCACGACCTCGACGCGTATGCCCATCGCGCCCGCCCGGCTGCTGAATACCTGCAGCAGGGCCATGGTCTGATCCGAAGAGCCATCGTCGCCGATGACCACCTCATCCACCGGCTCGCTCTGCGCCAGGATGCTGTCCAACTGCGCCTGCAGGTAGCGCGCACCGTTGTAGGTACACAACGCAACTCCCACGCTGGGACGTACGGACGTCATGCCACTACCCCTGGCGGAGAGGCCGCAACGCGTGCGGATGCCAGTTCGGGGGTCATGGGCTGCCAGGTACCAGCATCCGGCCGGAAAGCGCGCGGCCGCACGCCCAGCAGCGCCGTCAATTCGCTGTTGTCGGCGATCAGGTCCTGCTGCAGGCGCGACACCGGGCCGCGCGCGCGGGGCAGAACCGCAGCCAGCGCGCGCAGCGACAGATCCGGGAGTCGCACAGGCAGGGTCGATTCCACCAGGCTGGCACGCATGCGACGGAACATCTCGTGGTAAGGCAGCCGTTCACCGCCACCGATTTCCAACACCCGGCCTGCGGCGGCCCCGGTTCGTATGGCCTGCACCATGGCCTGGGCGATGTCGTCGGCGTGCACCGGCTGACGCATGCCATGGGTCATCGGAGTGGGAAACACTCGAAGACGGCGCGCGCGCGCCACGATCGGGGAGATGCTGCGATCGATGCCGGCACCGTAGATCAGCGTCGT
>NZ_JBFTNR010000271.1:0-5002 GCF_056665995.1 Stenotrophomonas sp. 05L44_2 | reverse complement strand
GATAAGGCTTGGCCGCGGCATCCATGCCGCGGACACCCCGCAATCCGACACCGCCCCGCCTTCGACAGGTTCCCGGTGACGGCTTGATTCGTTCCGGTAGATCCACGCCATGCGTGGATGGAAGCATCCGTAATCTGTCTGGAGAAGAGCCCCCTTGTTGTTCAAGGGGGCGGGGAAGGTGAAATGCGTGGACACGCCAGCGCGCCACAGGCGCGATGGCGTGTCTTGGGTACGTCATTGCTGCGGATTATCATGGGCGGATGACTTCCGTACGCCTGACCTGCACGCTGGCGCTGCTGCTGCCCCTGGCCGCATGCACCACCACGCCTTCGCCTTCGACAACCATCGCTGCACCTGCTGCGGAGGCGAATACGCCGCCCGCCAGCCCGCCGAAGCTGCTGTTGATCTCCATCGACGGCCTGCGCGCCGATGCGTTGGATCGCGGCCTCACCCCGAACCTTCAGCGGATCATCGATGGGGGCGTGCGTGCGCGCTGGATGACGCCCTCCTATCCCTCGCTCACCTTCCCCAACCACTACACACTGGTCACCGGCCTGCGTCCGGACCACCACGGCATCATCAACAACAGCATGGACGATGCTGCGCTCGGTCGCTTCGCGCTGCACGACCGCGCTGCGGTGACCACCAGCGGATGGTGGGGCGGCGAACCGATCTGGGTCGGTGCCGAGAAGGTCGGTGTGCGCACCGCCACCACCTCATGGCCGGGCAGCGAAGCCGAGATCCAAGGCACACGGCCCAGCCAATGGCGCATTTACGACGCCAAGGAACCGCTGGAACAGCGTGCGCAGACAGTGCTCGACTGGCTGTCGCAGACCGATGCCGATGCGCCGCGCCTGACCACGCTGTACATGGAGCACGTGGACAAGGCCGGCCACAACTTTGGCCCCGAATCCAGGCAGTACACCGAGGCCATCGTGCATGCCGACCAGGTCATCGGCCAGGTGCTCGATGGCCTGCAGCAGCACGGCCTGGCCGACAGCACCAACGTGATCGTGGTCTCCGATCACGGCATGGCGTCGGTGCCGGAGGGCCAGGTGATCGCCCTCGAATCAATGGTTGACCCTGCCATCGCGCGCAACGTCAGCGCAGGCCAGTCGGTCGGCTTCACGCCGGAGGTGGGACGCGAAGCAGAGGCCGAGCGTGCCCTGCTCGGTCGCCACGCACACTACGAATGCTGGAAGAAGGAGAATCTGCCGGCCCGCTGGCATTACGGCACCCATCCGCGCGTGCCGGCCATCGTCTGCCAGATGGATGAAGGCTGGGACGCGCTGACGCGCGAGAAGATCGCCAAGCGCGAGCACGCCGATCGCGGCTCACATGGCTACGACAACGCGTTGCCGTCGATGCGCGCGGTGTTCGTCGCCCGTGGCCCTTCATTCCGGCAAGGCCTGGTGATCGACGGTTTCGACAATGTCGACGTCTACCCGCTGCTGGTGCACCTGCTGCAGGTGCCGGAAGCGGCCAACGATGGCAACGCGCAGACGCTGCAGAAAACCCTGCGCTGATCGCGGCGCCATGCCCTGGCCACGGCCAAAAAAAACGCGGCGCCGAGCGCCGCGTTTTTTTTTGGAGCGGTCGGTCGGCGGATCAGCCGGCCTTGGCCACTGCCTTCTTGGCCACAGCCTTCTTCGCCGGAGCCTTGGCCACGGTCTTCTTGGCAACCGGGGCGGCGGCGCCTACGGCGACCTTGCTCGCGGTGTGCGAACGGGCGTTGCCGTAGCTGGCGTTGTAGCGCTTGCCCTTGGCGGTCTTGCGGTCACCCTTACCCATGTCTTCAACTCCTCAAATGTGAAATCTGGTTACCCCGTACTGACACGGGTTCGGCGGGGCCGCCTTGCTGGGCGCCCCCGCGCACGATCGGAAAGCCTACCACGGAGCGCCTAGTGCGCGCAGCTGGCGTCATGCACGTGGCCGTGGTTCAGGCGCAGGTTGACCAGGTGCGCGATGCCGACCAGCAGGCCGCCCAGGGTCATCACTACCGCATGCGGCACCGCGTTGTGGTGCAGCGGGTCGTACAGCACGCCGGCCCACAACGCGACCAGGCCGGGAATCAGGAACGCCAGCGCACGCAGCGCACCGTGCCGCCGATAGCCCCAGACCAGGCTGAACAAGCCCAGCAGGGTCACGAACACCACCAGCGCCTTCTCCACGCCATCGCTGAGCCAGAAGGACAGGCCAAGCGAGGGGGCAGCGGCCAGCAGCAGCGGAATGACCGCGCAGTGCACCGCGCACAGCATCGAACCGGTGGCGCCGAAGCGATCGAGCAGGTGGCGCAGGCGTGAGGGCAAAGGCATGACTTCCAGCAGGGCGGCGAATCGTTATGGAATAATATAACATCGTTTCCCGACCCGCACGGTTCCCCTCCCCCTGTCCCGCCGACGGGATTCGTGCGCCACCCGATTGATACAATGTAACAAAGGACCGCCCATGCCCTCCCGTCACCCTCGCCTCAAGCCGCATTCCCTGGCCCTGGCGCTTGCTGCGCTGCTGCCCTCCGTCGCCYTTGCGGCCTCCGACGATGATTCGCATCGTGACCGCCACCTGACCGAGCTGTCCTCGGTGCAGGTCACGGCATCGCCGCTGCAGGGTGATGCCGAATCGCTGGCGCGGCCGGTTGAAGTGCTGGCCGGTGAGCGCCTCGATGAGCAGAAGGCCGGCACCCTCGGTGACACCGTCGCCAAGCTGCCCGGCGTGCAGAGCACCTTCTTCGGCCCCGGCGTCGGCCGCCCGATCATCCGYGGCCAGGAAGGYCCGCGCGTGGCSGTGCTGTCCAACGGCATGGGCAACATGGAYGCCTCCACSGTSAGCGCCGACCATGCSACCAGCATCGAGCCGTTCCTGGCCGACCAGATCGAAGTACTGAAAGGCCCGGCTACCCTGCTGTTCGGCAGCGGCGCGATCGGCGGTGCGGTGAACGTGGTCGATGGGCGCATTGCGCGCGAACTGCCGGATCGCCCGCTCAGCGGCCGTGCCGAGCTGCGTGGCAATTCGGTCAACGACGAACGCAGCGGCATGTTCCGCCTGGACGGCGTGAGCGGCAATGTCGTGCTGCACGTGGATGGCCTGGTGCGCAATGGCGATGATTTCCGCATTCCCGGCTACGCGGTGATCGAGGGCCTGGAAGACCACCACGATGACCACGACCACGCGGGCGAGGAAGGCGAAGAGCCGCGTCGCGGCCGCCTGGACAACAGTTCCATCCGCACCCGCGCCGGTGGCGTCGGCGCCACCTGGCTGGGCGAAGGCGGCTACTTCGGCGCCTCGGCCAGCACCTACCGCACCAACTACGGCATCCCCAACGGCGCCCACGTGCATGCCGACGGCGATGGCCACGACCATGGTCACGACCACGACCATGGCGAGGAGGAGGAAGGTGAAGAGCACGACGTGCGCATCGACATGGTGCAGAACCGTTTCGAGACCAAGGCCGGCATCTACAACCCGGTATCGTTCCTGAAGAACGTCAACGCGCGCGTGGCCTACACCGACTACGAACACGTGGAGCTGGAAGCCGGCACGCCGTCCACCCGCTTCACCAACCGCGGCATCGAAGGCCGCCTGGAAGCGGTGCAGCAGCAGATCGGCGGCTGGGACGGCGCCTTCGGCCTGCAGTTCGGCAACAGCGATTTCGGCGCAAAGGGCGAAGAAGCGTTCGTGCCCGATACCGGAACCAAGAACATCGGCCTGTTCGTTCTGCAGGAAAAGCAGTTCGGCCCGTTCAAGCTGGAACTGGGCGGTCGCCACGACCAGGTCAAGCTGGACCCGACCGGCGACTACCGCCGCCGCAAGTTCGACGCCACCAACCTGTCGGCCGCCGGTATCTGGAAGCTCAACGATGCGGTCGACCTGCGCATCGGCGTGGACAGCTCCGAGCGTGCACCGACCAATGAGGAGCTGTACGCCGCCGGTGCGCACATCGCCACCCGTTCGCTGGAAATCGGTGATGCCAACCTGAAGACCGAGCGCGGCCAACGCATTGAACTGGGCATCCACACCCACAGCGAGCGCCTGGACTTCTCTGCCGCGATCTACCAGACCAGGTTCAAGGACTTCATCTACCTGGCCGACACCGGCATCACCGAGAGCCTGCCGGTGCGCACCTGGACCCAGCAGGACGCGGTGTTCAAGGGCGCCGAAGCCGAAGCGCTGGTGCATCTGTTCGAAGGCGGCGCCGGCGATTGGGACCTGCGCGTGTTCGGCGACTACGTGCAGGCCAAGCTGGACGGCAACGGCAGCCGTACCCTGGACATCGCCGTGCCGCACGGTGACCACAACCACAACTACAGCGTGGAACTGGCCAACACCGGTTACCTGCCGCGCATCGCCCCGGCCCGTGTCGGCGCCGACCTGCGCTGGGCGAAGGATGGCTGGCGTGCCTCGGTGGGCGCGGTGCGTTACAGCCGGCAGAAGGACGTTGCGCAGAACGAGGAGCCGAGCAACGGCTACACCCTGGTCGATGCGCACCTGGCCTACCGCTGGGACCGCAGCGACAGCAACAGCTACGAGTTGTTCCTGGATGGCAGCAACCTGACCAACCGCGAAGTGCGTCCGCATACCTCGCTGCTGAAGGATTACTCGCCGCTGCCGGGTCGTGGCGTCGCCTTCGGGATCCGCGCGTTCTTCTGATGAGGCATCCACGCATGGCGTGGATCTACTGAAGTGCATCCACGCATGGCGTGGATCTACTGACGTGCATCCACGCATCGCGTGGATCTACTGAAGTGCATCCGCGCGTGGTGTGGATCTACTGACTTTGACGGCGGCATGCTGTCGTTCTCTCCCGGGGGGCCAGGTTGGCCCCCCGTCTTTTTTGATGACCTCGATCGACCCTCACGCATCCGTCACAAAGATGTGCGTACGACAACAAGCGGACAATCCCGTCGCCATCTGTCTCTCGCCATCCGGACATTTGTGTCCGAAAATGAAGCCATGACCACCCAACGTGCCGATGCCGCTGCCCGCCGAGCCCTCATCCTCCCTC
>NZ_JBFTNR010000270.1:0-5008 GCF_056665995.1 Stenotrophomonas sp. 05L44_2 | reverse complement strand
ACTCTCCGGTGGATAACCGCGTCCAGTTGACGCGCAATGCCGTGAACCCGCTGTGCAATCCTGTGACGGGCGCGTGCGGATGAGCCTGCCAGCCACCCTTGAGGGCCCCTGGCGGTTTGGTCCGGTTACCGTCTGGCGCTGCCCGCACGTCCCCGGCCAGCGCGGTGAGCCGCAGGCCCGGCAGGTGCTGGCACAGGCCTTGGGCGGCGAGCCGGATGCGCTGCCGCTGGTGCGCGACGACAAGGGCCGGCCGGAACTGAGCGGCGCGCTCGCCCACTACGGCACCGGCTGGAGCCACAGCGGCGAGGTGCTGCTGGTAGCGCTGGGCGAGGGCGTGCGGCTGGGCGTGGACCTGGAACTGCTGCGCCCGCGCCCGCGCATGCTGGAAATCATCCAGCGCTTCTTCCATCCCGACGAAGTGGCCTGGCTGCAGGGCCTGGACGAGGCCGACCGCGAACATTGGTTCTTCCGCGTCTGGTGTGCCAAGGAAGCGATGCTGAAGGCGCACGGGCAGGGCATTTCCTTCGGCCTGCACCGCCTGCAGCTGGCCCCGGCCGACGATGGCGCCCTGCACCTGCGCTGGTGCGACCCGGAGTTGGGCGAGGCCGCGCGCTGGCACCTGCACGAATGGCAGGCCAGCGGACAATTCCGCGCCGCATTGGCCTGGTATCCGCAGTGAATCGGCGAATCAACGGCGAAAACCGGCGATAATGCCGGCATGAGCGAACACGATCTTCCCGCCGGCGTAGCGAACACGCTGCAGCAGGGCCTGGCCAGCATGGGCCTGGCCGCCGAGCTGGCCCCGCCGCTGCTGCGCTACCTGGCGCTGCTGCACCGCTGGAACGGCACCTACAACCTCACCGCCATCCGCGATCCGCAGGAAATGGTCACCCGCCATCTGCTCGATTCGCTGGCGATGCAGCCGTTCGTGGCCGATGGCAGCCTGGCCGACCTCGGTACCGGCCCCGGGTTGCCGGGCATCCCGCTGGCGATCGCCTGCCCGGGCCTGCAGGTCACCCTGGTGGAAAGCAACGGCAAGAAGGCCCGCTTCATGCGCGAGGCCGTGCGCCAGCTGGGCCTGGGCAATGCCCGCGTGGCCGAATCGCGCGCCGAAGCGCTGGCCGAGCCGGGCAGCTACGACCAGCTGACCGCGCGCGCGATGGACACCCTGGCCGGCATCGTCCGCGTCGGTGGCCACCTGCTGCGCCCCGGCGGCGTGTTGCTGGCCATGAAAGGCGTCTACCCGCATGAGGAGATCGCAGCGCTGCCGGCCGGTTGGCAGGTGCGCGAGGTGGTCGCGCTGAGCGTGCCCGGCCTGGCCGGTGAACGCCATCTGGTCACCGTCACAGGTCCCTGAACCCCGCCGCCCGCCCCTTGTGGAACAAGCGGTTGGCGATCCACGATTTCCGCACGGGCCCGGTTGTACGCATAATGACCGGTCCCAGCACACGTCGACGAGGCACACCCGCATGGCCCGCATCATCGCCATCGCCAACCAGAAGGGTGGCGTCGGCAAGACCACGACCGCCGTCAACCTGGCCGCTTCCCTGGCCAACGCACCCAAGCGCGTGCTGTTGGTCGACCTGGATTCCCAGGGCAACGCGACCATGGGCAGTGGCGTGGACAAGCGCGAGCTGGTCTCCTCCACCTACGACCTGCTGCTGGGCGAGTCCAGCGCCGCCGACGTGCGCGTGCAGACCGCCGAAGGCTACGACCTGCTGCCGGGCAACATCGACCTGACCGCGGCCGAGATCCAGCTGATGGCGCAGAGCGAGCGCGAGCAGCGCCTGAAGCGCGCGCTGGCACCGATCCGCGATGAGTACGACTACATCCTGATCGACTGCCCGCCGGCGCTCTCGCTGCTGACCCTCAACGCACTGGCCGCCGCCGATTCGGTGATCGTGCCGATGCAGTGCGAGTACTACGCAC
The DNA here is from genome assembly GCF_056665995.1 of Stenotrophomonas sp. 05L44_2. Lineage (NCBI taxonomy): Bacteria > Pseudomonadati > Pseudomonadota > Gammaproteobacteria > Lysobacterales > Lysobacteraceae > Stenotrophomonas > Stenotrophomonas sp. 05L44_2. The sequence continues at coordinate 3,079 of NZ_JBFTNR010000270.1, read as the reverse complement.
TGGAAGGCCTGAGCGCGCTGGTGGAAACCATCGAAGCGCTGCGTGCCAACCTCAACCCGGCGCTGGAGATCGAAGGCGTGCTGCGCACCATGTTCGACGTGCGCAACAACCTGGCCAATGCSGTGTCGGCCGAGCTCACCGRRCACTTCGGCGACCGGGTGTTCCGCACCATCGTGCCGCGCAACGTACGCCTGGCCGAGGCGCCCAGCCATGGCCAGAGCATCGTCGGCTACGATCGTGCTTCGCGCGGCGGCGTGGCCTACCTCGGCCTGGCCGGCGAGATCATCCGTCGCAATAACGAACGCAACAAGGCCACCAAGGCCGTGGAGACCGTCTGATGACCAGCAGCAAGCCTGCAGCCAAGAAGCGAGGCCTCGGCCGCGGCCTGGACGCACTGCTCGGTCCGAAGGGCGCGGTCAGCCAGGTGCAGGCCAGTACGGCGGTGATCGAGCCGCTGCCCGGTGAAGTGCTGCGCAAGCTGCCGGTAGGCCAGCTGCAGCCGGGCAAGTACCAGCCGCGTCGCGAGATGGACCAGGGCAAGCTGTCCGAACTGGCCGACTCGATCAAGTCGCAGGGCGTGATCCAGCCGATCCTGGTGCGCCAGCTGCCGGCAGGCAACTTCGAGATCGTCGCCGGTGAACGTCGCTGGCGCGCCTCGCAGCTGGCCGGCCTGGACGAAGTGCCGGTGGTGGTGCGTGAGCTGGAAGACCGCACCGTCATCGCGATGGCGCTGATCGAGAACATCCAGCGCGAAGACCTCAACCCGCTGGAAGAAGCCGAAGCGCTGCAGCGCCTCATCAGCGAATTCACCCTGACCCATGCCGAGGCCGCCGAGGCCGTCGGCCGCTCGCGCGCGGCGGTGTCCAACCTGCTGCGCCTGCTGGAGCTGCCGATCGCCATCCGCCTGCTGCTGGAAACGCGTCGGCTGGAGATGGGGCACGCCCGCGCGCTGCTGACGCTGGCCCCGGAACTGGCCAGCAAGCTGGCCCAGGAAGCGGCCGACGAAGGCTGGTCGGTGCGCGAGGTCGAGCGCCGCGCGCAGGCGTTTGCCGCCGGCAAGGTGCCGAGCAACCGTCCCCAGCCGGTGGCCAAGGTGCAGCAGGCCGACATCGCCTCGCTGGAAACCGAGCTGTCCGAAGTGCTGGGGACTTCCGTTGCGATCAACCATGGCCGCGGCGGCAAGGGCAAGCTGATCATCCATTACGCCAACCTGGACACGCTCGATGGCGTGCTGGAGCGGCTGCGCACGCGCCAGGGCTGACCCCGGCGCATCTTCATGGGCGCACGGCCTGTTCCTGCCGTGTGCCGTCGATTGCAGGGAACGCACCGCCGCGCGTGCCGGAGGCCGCGTCGTCCACCGCAGGTGGGCCGCTCCGCCCCGTGGCTCATCCAGGGAGCAGGACATGACCATTGAAGTAGACGACGTCAGCCCGGGCGGCAGCCCGATCCTCGTGCACAGCCGCGAGAAGGACTTCACCCCGGCCCAGGGGGAGTCGCACATCGAGGAGATCAGCGCGCACATCGAGCGCCATCTTGGCCCGATCTCCGGGGTCTTCCATGAAATCATCTCCGATATCGTGCACATCGACGTGCATGTGGTGCCCGCCACCGACGAGTGCCCGTACCTGCGGCTGGTGACCTCGGGCATGAGCGATCTGCCGATGGCCGTGCCCGACGAGGTGGACGCCCCCCGGCACATGGAACTGATGGTGACCCTGCCAGCGGATTGGCCGATCACCCAAGATGCCTTCGAGGATGAGCGCAACTATTGGCCGGTGCGCCTGCTGAAGACCCTGGCGCGGCTGCCGCACGAGTACGACACCTGGCTGGGCTTCGGTCACACCATTCCCAACGGCCATCCGTCCGAGCCCTATGCACCGGGCGTGGGGTTCGATGGCGCCATCGTGCTGCCGCCGGTCACGACCCCGGACGACTTCGGCACGCTGGCGCTGGAAGACGGCACCACCATCGAGTTCATGGCGATCGTGCCGCTGTACCCGGAAGAGATGGACCTGAAGCTGAAAAAGGACTCGGAAACCCTGCTGGATCGCTTCGATGCGAAGAACATCCAGGATGTCATCCAGCCGGGGCGCACCAATGTGGCCAAGAAGCGTTTCGGCCTGTTCTAGGCCCTGCGCGTACCATCAGACGCCATCACTACTGAATTGACCGTTGAATTCCAGGCTCACCGCAATGACCATCCTGCTCACCGGCGCAGCCGGCTTCATCGGTGCCTACACCGCTCGTGCCCTGCTTGATGCGGGCCAGTCGGTGGTCGGCCTGGACAACTTCAACGATTACTACGACCCACAGATCAAGCGCGACCGCGTGGCCGCACTGTGCCCGACGCTGGATCTGCGCACGCTGGACCTGACCGACCGCGACGGCCTGGCCGCGCTGTTCGAGGAAGTACAGCCGACTGCGGTGATCCACTTGGCCGCGCAGGCCGGCGTGCGCTATTCGCTGGAAAACCCGCACGCCTACGTCGACAGCAACCTGGTCGGCTTCGTCAACATGCTCGAGCTGTGCCGCCATCGTGGCGTGCAGCATCTGGTGTATGCGTCCAGCAGTTCGGTGTACGGCGATTCGGCCACGCCGCCGTTTTCCGAAGACCAGCGCGTGGACCAGCCGCGCTCGCTGTACGCCGCCACCAAGGCCGCCAATGAACTGATGGCCTACACCTACGCACAGCTGTATGGCCTGCGTGCCACCGGCCTGCGCTTCTTCACCGTGTATGGCCCGTGGGGCCGGCCGGACATGGCGCCGCTGCTGTTCTCGCGCGCGGTGCTGGCCGGTCGTTCGATCGATGTGTTCAACGAAGGCCGCATGCAGCGCGATTTCACACATGTCTCCGACATCGTGGCCGGTATTCTCGGCGCCCTCGCGCATCCGGCTGATGGTCCGGTGCCGCACCGGGTGTTCAACCTCGGCAACCACACGCCGGTCGAGCTGGAGCGCTTCATCGGCGTGATCGAGCAGGCCGCCGGTCGCCCCGCGCAGAAGGTCTACAAGCCGATGCAGCCGGGTGACATGGTGCGCACGATGGCCGATACCCAGCGCGCACATGACGCATTTGGCT
>NZ_JBFTNR010000269.1:0-5008 GCF_056665995.1 Stenotrophomonas sp. 05L44_2 | reverse complement strand
ACCCATCGCAGCCGACTGGCCGGGTTCATCATCGATTGCCAGGACACACCCGCCGAAGACAGCGCGCGCTTCTGGGCCGCAGCGCTGGGCCTGCAGGCCGAGCCCGCCCGTGCTGAAGGCGACGCAGAGTATGCCGATCTGACGGGCGCGCCGGCGGGATTGAACGTGGAAGTGCAGCGGGTCGATCACCCGTCGCGGGTGCATCTGGATATCGAAAGCGACGACATCGACGCCGAAGCCGCAAGGCTGGAAAAACTCGGTGCCCGCCGGGTCGGTTTCGTCAAACGCTGGTGGGTGATGGAAGCGCCCACCGGTCATCGATTCTGCATCGTGCGCATGCGTGATCACGATGCTCCGGCCAACCATTGGCCATGATGAAAAAAGGGACGGAAGCAGATGCTTCCGTCCCCTGTCGCTCAGCGCGCCTGCGCCACGCTCGGCGCCTGCGGTGACTGGCCCCAGCCACCGAGTGCCTTGTACACGCCCACGACACTGACATTGACCTCTGATTCGGCGGCCGCCAGTGCATCATCGGCCACCAGCTGCGTGCGCTGCGCGTCCAGCAGGGTCAGGAAGTCCTCCGACCCTTCGCGGTAGCGGATCTGCGCCAGCGATTCGGCACGCCGCGCCGCCTGCGCCTGCTCGACCACGATGGCCAACCGTGCCTGCTGCTTGGAGTAGCGGGTCAACGCGTTTTCGGTGTCTTCCAACGCCAGCAGCACCGCCTGTTCGTACTGCGCGGCCACGCCTTCGGCCTCGGCCTTGCTGGCACGCAGGCGTGCCTTGACCGTACCGAAGTCRAATGCCGCCCAGCTCAACGACGGGGTCAGCGACCAGGCCTTGTTGTTGCCGTTGACCAGGCCACTGGCATCGCCGCCGAGGAAGCCGACGAAACCGGACAGCGACAACCGCGGGAACAGATCGGCCGTGGCCACGCCGACACGCGCGGTGGCGGCAGCCAGGCGACGCTCGGCCACGCGCACGTCGGCACGCTGGCGCAGCAGTTCACGGGTATCACCCAGCGGCAGTGCCTTCGCAAACGCCGGCACTTCGTGCGGTGCCAGCATGGCGGTCAGCACCTCCGGACGCTGACCAAGCAGGACAGCCAACCGGTTGCGCGACTGCGTCTCGGCCACTTCCAGCAGCGGGATGTCGGCCTCAATGGCCTTCAACCGTGCGCGGCTGCTCTGCACGTCCAGCTCGCTGCCGGCACCCAGTTCCCAGCGCGCCTCGGTCAGCCGCTGCGTATCGCGCAGGTTGACCAGGGTGCGCTGGGCCACCGCGATGCGCTTCTGGGTGCCACGCAGTTCGAAGTAGTTGCGTGCCACTTCGGCAGCGATCAGCACCTGCGCGTCGGCAAGGTTGGCCTGCTCGGCGTCCAGGTCGGCACGCGCAGCCTCTGCAGCACGGCGCTTGCGGCCGAACAGATCCAGCTCCCAGCCCGCATCGAAGCCGAGCTGGTAGCTTTCACTGAACACCCGCTGCCCACCCAGCTGCGGATCGGGTTGCTTGCGGCGGTCGTAGCTGCCGCCAGCGGTAACGTGTGGCGCCTGGTCGAAGCGGCTCTCGACAAACACGGCACGGGCCTGGCTGACACGGGCGACAGCCACGCGCAGGTCCAGGTTGTCCGACAGCGCGCCGTGCACCAGTTCTTCAAGCACCGGGTCATCGAACTGCGCCCACCAGCTGGCCACCGGCGAGGTGGTGCTGAAGACCGGCTGCTGTGCACCCTGCAGGACGACGGGCTCCTGCACCGGTGCCTTGTAGTTGGGGCCGACGCTGACACAGCCCGCCAGCACCAGGCTGGAGACGGCCATCGCCAGGGTGCGGATCACCATGGCAGCACCTCGCCCAGGTAGGTGAAGCTGCCGCTGGCGCCGGACTCGCCGATCAGCGCCATCTGCACGCTGGAACGCGCGCCCTCGGCGATTTCAATCTCGCCGTTGCCACCGTTCATATCGGTTTTCACGTAGCCGGGGTGCACGGTGTTGACCTTGATCGGCGTACTGCGCAGTTCATGGGCCAAGGCCAGGGTCCAGCTGTTCACCGCGGCCTTGGACGCGTTGTAGGCCGGGATCTTGAAGTCGTAGATGCCCGAGGTCGGATCGGCATGCAGGGTCTGCGAGCCGAGCATGCTGGAGACGTTGACGATGCGGCCGGACTTGGCCTGCTTGATCAGCGGCAGGAAGGCCTGGGTCACCGCCACCAGCGCATACACGTTGGTCTCGAACGTGCGACGCCAGGTGTCCAGCGACTGCTCCGACGGCAGTTGCGCTGGGTTCTCGATCATGATGCCGGCGTTGTTGACCAGGATGTCCAGACGACCATGGCGCTGACGCACCTGCTCGACCGCCTCGGCGATGCTGGCGCCATCATTGACGTCCAGCTGCAGCGCTTCCACCGGCAGGCCCTCGGCCTGCAGCTTCAACGCCAGTTCCACTGCGGTTTCGCGCTTGCGCCCGGCCAGCAGCGTGTGCACGCCGGCCTGTGCCAGCTGTCGCACGGTTTCCAGGCCAATGCCGCGGGTTGCGCCGGTGACCAGCGCGATCTTGTTCTGATGGGTGTTCATGGATTCGTTGCCTTGGTGGGGGGAAGCGGGCGCCGGTGATTGCCGGCGCCGCTGTTTTCCATGTCAGTGGTGGATGGTCGGCTCGCCGTGCTGCACCAGCTGGCCACCACCGTTGCGGGTGACGAACTTGCGCAGTGCCACGTAGAACACCGGSGTCAGGAACAGGCCGAACARGGTCACGCCCAGCATSCCGRMGAACACCGTGATGCCRGTCACCGAGCGCACTTCGGCGCCAGCGCCATGCGACAGCACCAGCGGCACGGTGCCGGCGATGAAGGCGATGGAGGTCATCACGATCGGGCGCAGACGCAGGCGGCAGGCTTCCAGTGCCGCTTCGACGATGCCCTTGCCGCCCATTTCCAGCTCTCTGGCGAACTCGACGATCAGGATCGCGTTCTTGCACGCCAGGCCCATCAGCACCACCAGGCCGACCTGCACGAACACGTTGTTGTCGCCGCCGGTCATCCACACGCCGAACAGCGCGGACAGCAGGGTCATCGGCACGATCAGGATCACCGCCAGCGGCAGCGACCAGCTTTCGTACAGCGCGGCCAGTACCAGGAACGCCAGCATGATCGCCACCGGGAACACGATGAAGGCCGCCTTGCCCTGGGTCGCCTGCTGGTAGCTCAGGTCGGTCCAYTCGGTAGCCATGCCCACCGGCAGCACCTTGGCGGCGATGGCGGTGAGGTTGTTCATCGCTTCGGCCGAGGACAGCACACGCGGGTCGGCTTCACCGGCCAGGTCAGCGGCCGGGTAGCCGTTGAAGCGCAGCACGGGGTCCGGACCGTAGGTTTCCTTGACGGTGACCATCGAGCCGATCGGCACCATCTCGCCACGGTCGTTGCGGGTCCGCAGCTTGCCGATGTCCTCGACGCTGTCACGGAACTGGCCATCGGCCTGTGCGATCACCTGCCAGGTACGTCCGAACTGGYTGAAGTCGTTGACGTAGGCCGAACCCAGGTAGGTCTGCAGCGTGTCGAACAACTCGGTCAGCTGTACGCCCTGGGCCTTCGCCTTGACACGGTCCACCTCGGCATCCAGCTGCGGCACGTTGGCCTGATAGCTGGTGATCGGGAAGGCCATGCCCGGGGTCTGTGCAACCGCACCCTGCATCGACTGCACCGCGTTCTGCAATGCGCCATAGCCGAGGTTGCCACGGTCCTGGATGAACATCTGGTAGCCGTTGCCGTTACCGAGGCCGAGGATCGGCGGCGGCATCATGGCGAAGGCGAACCCTTCCTGCAGGCCTGCGATCTTCTGGTTGATCTCCGCATTGATCTGCGCCGCGGTGCGGCCATGGCGCTCGCTGAACGGCTTGAGCGGAATGAACGCAACACCGGTGTTGGGCGTATTGGTGAACTGCAGAGCATTCAGGCCCGGGAACGAAATGGTGTGAGCCACACCGTCGGTTTCCTGGGCGATCTTGGCGACCTTGCGCAGCATTTCATCGGTACGCGCGATCGACGAACCCTCCGGCAGCTTCACGCCGGCGATCAGGTACAGCTTGTCCTGGGTCGGAATGAAGCCCGGCGGCACCAGCTTGAAGATGAAGCCGGTACCCACCAGCAGCACCGCATACACCACGAACACCGCACCACGACGACCGAGGATCTTCGACACGCCACGCTCGTACTTTTCAGAGCTGGACTTGAAGAAGCGGTTGAACGGACGGAACACCCAGCCGAACAGACGGTCGATGATGCGGGTCGGGGCATCCTTCGGCGCGCCATGCGGCTTGAGCAGGCGGGCCGCCAGGGCCGGCGACAGGGTCAGCGAGTTGATCGCCGAGATCACCGTGGAGATGGCGATGGTGACCGCGAACTGCTTGTAGAACTGACCGGTAACGCCCGACAGGAACGCCATCGGCACGAACACCGCACACAGCACCAGCGCGATGGCGATGATCGGCCCGGACACTTCGCGCATCGCCTGATGCGCAGCGGCCAGCGGGGTCAGGCCTTCTTCGATGTTGCGTTCAACGTTTTCCACCACCACGATCGCGTCATCGACCACGATGCCGATCGCCAGCACCAGGCCGAACAGGCTCAGCGTGTTGATCGAGAAGCCCAGCAGGTACAGCGCGCCGAACGTACCGACGATCGACACCGGCACCGCGATGAGCGGGATGATCGAAGCACGCCAGGTCTGCAGGAACAGGATCACCACCAGCACCACCAGCGCGATGGCTTCCAGCAGGGTGGAGACCACGGCCTTGATCGAGTCGCGCACGAAGATGGTGGTGTCATACACCGCTTCGTACTTCACGTCGGCCGGCATGGTCTTCTGCATCTCGTCCATGCTGGCCATCACCGCATCGCGGATCTCCAGCGCATTGGCGCCGGGGGCCTGGAAGATACCGATACCCACCGCGTTCTTGCCGTCCAGCTGCGAGCGCAGCGTGTAGTCACCGGCACCCAGTTCGACCCGGGCCACGTC
>NZ_JBFTNR010000268.1:0-5020 GCF_056665995.1 Stenotrophomonas sp. 05L44_2 | reverse complement strand
CTTCTGTCGTCACCATTAGGGAAGAATTCATCTATATCAGCCTGCGAGCTTTCTGACGTAAGGATCTTTGTTTTCGACGAGTTTATATTCATCCCGACAGATCTAAGCTCACCAATGAGAATAGCCGCGGCCCGCCTGGCACCCCGCGTGGTATTACATATTATTCTAATATCATCAACGTACCTGTAGTAGTCGAATCCTCGCCTCACCATACTTTGATCGACAGAGTCGAGAACAACATTTGCAATGAAGGACGACGCGTCCCTATTCTGCGGCAATCCGTGCCGCTCATTGAAGCACCAGCGAACCATCAGCTCGCAGAGGGTGTTGATTGCGTTCCGAATAAGTACTTTTTCGGGACCACTAGCCTTTACACTAGGTAGCAATCGCTCAAAAGCCGAACGAATACTATCTATCGATATGTTTTCAAAGTAATTAATTAGATCAGTTGAAAAGAGCGCCTGGCCATTCCCTAGCGCGGTTTTTGTTACCCCTTCAAACGTCTTCCAGAGTTCAATCCTGCCTTTGAACAGATCTTTATCCGTGCGCCTCCTTCTGTCATACCTGTGACCAAGAACACGGTGCGAAAGCAGCGGGTCATAGTATGGAATTAGGAAGGAGCAAATCGCCTGATATATAAATCGATCATAGAAATCCGTCTCCAAGGCATATCTAACACCCAAGCCTTTCTTTGGGATGTCGCAGACATTGCTTTGCGATGGAACGTAGCGTCCATTGCCGCCCAGCAGAACCTCGGAAAGAACTTCCCTCAGAGAAGATTTATTTGAGAACAGATCTCGGTGCTGGAGCGCGTCTTCGAACCAATCATCTCTCATGTCCCTATGTAGATGCTGCAGAACGCTATCGACGTCTATCGGGAATGCAAGCAGGTCGATTGTCCTGCCTTCATCACTTTGTTCCATACCCCTCCCCTTAAACAGAACTAATCGCTTGCGTAGAGCTGAACTTCTTTACTGGGCTCATCCTAGGAGCTTTTGCTCACCTAGATCAACACTGCAACCATCATGCTTCGGCACGCCGGCCTATTTGGCGAAATATCTCCATGAACTAGCGGCACTTCTCAATCGTTGAGTTTCGCCACCCTCCACGACGGGGCGTGGCGTCGACTAGGACCGACGCCAAAAAGGTCTATAGATGAAACAACCCGAGAAGAAAGGTTCTTCTCCTATCGGACGGGAGAAGAACCCAAAAAAAAGGGCGCCTCTCGGCGCCCTCGTTCTTTCAACTCATTCCCACTCAATGGTCGCCGGCGGCTTCCCCGAGATGTCATAAACAACCCTCGACACCCCCCGCAACTCATTGATGATCCGGTTGCTAACCGTACCCAGGAACTCATACGGCAGATGCGCCCAATGCGCGGTCATGAAGTCGATCGTCTCCACGGCGCGCAGCGCAATCACCCACTCATAAGCCCGCGCATCACCCACCACGCCCACCGACTTCACCGGCAGGAACACGGCAAACGCCTGGCTGGTCTTGTCGTACAGGTCGGCCTTGCGCAGCTCGTCGATGAAGATCGCATCGGCCTTGGCCAGCAGCTCAGCGTACTCACGCTTCACTTCGCCCAGGATACGCACGCCCAGGCCCGGGCCCGGGAACGGATGGCGGTAGACCATGGTGCGCGGCAGGCCCAGCTCAACGCCCAGGCGGCGCACTTCRTCCTTGAACAGCTCGCGCAGCGGCTCCACCAGGCCCAGCTTCATGTGCTCCGGCAGGCCGCCCACGTTGTGGTGGCTCTTGATCACATGCGCCTTGCCGGTCTTGCTGCCGGYCGACTCGATCACGTCCGGGTAGATGGTGCCCTGCGCCAGCCACTTGGCGTTCTTCAGCTTGTTCGACTCTTCGTCGAAGATCTCAACGAACAGGTTGCCGATGATCTTGCGCTTGGCTTCCGGGTCGCTCACGCCTTCCAGCGCGCTGAAGTAGCGGTCGGCGGCATTCACGCGCACCACCTTCACGCCCATGTGCTCGGCGAACATCGCCATCACCTGGTCGCCTTCCTGCCAGCGCAGCAGGCCGGTATCCACGAACACGCAGGTCAGCTTCTCGCCGATGGCCTTGTGCAGCAGCGCGGCCACCACGGACGAATCGACGCCGCCGGACAGGCCCAGGATCACTTCGTCATCGCCCACCTGTTCGCGCACGCGGGCGATCTGGTCGTCGATGATGTTGGCGGCGGTCCACAGGGTCTGGCAGCCGCACACGTCCACCACGAAGCGGCGCAGCAGCGCCTGGCCCTGCAGGGTGTGGGTCACTTCCGGATGGAACTGCACGCCGTACCAACGCTTTTCTTCGTTGGCCATGGCGGCCACCGGAATGCGGTCGGTGGTGGCGGTGATGGTGAAGCCCGGCGGTGCAACGGAGACGTGGTCGCCGTGGCTCATCCAGACATTCAGCTTCGGCTCGCCGCCGTGGTCGCTCAGGCCCTTGAACAGTGCATCCGGGTTGATCACGTTTACTTCGGCGTGGCCGAACTCGCGCTGGTCAGCGGCTTCCGTGGCACCGCCCAGCTGCGCGGCCAGGGTCTGCATGCCGTAGCAGATGCCGAAGATCGGCAGGCCGCTGTCGAACACTTCCTGCGGCGCGGCGGGGGCGCCCGGCAGCGTGGTCGATTCCGGGCCACCGGACAGGATGATGCCCTTGGCGCCAAAGCCGGCAATCTCCGCCGGGTTGTGGTCCCACGCCCAGATTTCGCAGTAGACGCCCAGCTCGCGGATGCGGCGGGCAATCAGCTGCGTGTACTGCGCGCCGAAATCGAGGATGAGGATCTTGTCGTTATGGATGTTGGTCATGGTGCCGTTCCAGTGGTGTTCTTCGCTGCGCCTGAAGCTTCAAGGCTCTGCGTCAACGAGGCGATAAGTGCCTCGCGTTGTTGAATATGTGAGGCATCTGCCTCGTCCCAGCGCAGCATCAGCAGCGCGTGCGGCGCACCGGCCGGATCTTCGACCATGCGTGGCAGCTCGACCGCTTCCTGCACTTCCGAGCCTTCCATCCAGCGCCGTTCGATTGCCACTGCCTGATGGCGCGGCTCGGTGGGCGTGCCCCAGTAGATGCGCTTGGCATTCATGGCCGCCGTATCCAGCGGGCCCAGCACGGGCTCCAGCACCGGGTCGGCAGGCCCATCGAGCGAAAGCGTCCGGCACTGCAGTGTTACCTGCAGCGGGCGCGCGCCGGTGCCGTGCAGCATCCAACGCTCCTCGCCCAGCGGCTGCACGCGCCATCCGGTGGGTAGCGAAAATGCCGTTGAACACGCCTGCACGTCCCGCAATTGCGAAACCGCCGCGCCCGGAGACCCGGAGCGCGGCGGCGGTTCGGACAACGAGCAGCCTGCCATCAGCAGGCTGCTCGTGACCGCAAGGACGGTGCGGAATCGCATCAGGAGCGGTAGTTCGGCGGCTCTTTGGTGATCGTCACGTCGTGGACGTGGCTCTCACGCTGGCCGGCGCCGCTGATCTTCACGAACTTGGGCTTGCTGCGCATGTCCTCGACGGTGGCGCAACCCACGTAGCCCATGGTGGCGCGCAGGCCGCCCATCAGCTGGTGGATGATGCCGCCCACCGGGCCGCGGTAAGGCACGCGGCCTTCAATGCCTTCGGGCACCAGCTTGTCGGCGGTGGCGGCGTCCTGGAAGTAGCGGTCCTTGGACCCCTTCTCCATCGCAGCCAGCGAGCCCATGCCGCGGTAGCTCTTGTACGAACGGCCCTGGAACAGCTCGGTTTCGCCCGGCGATTCCTCGGTACCGGCCAGCAGGCCACCAATCATGATGGTGGAGGCACCGGCGGCCAGTGCCTTGCCGATGTCGCCGGAGTAGCGGATGCCACCGTCGGCGATCAGCGGGATGCGGTCCTGCAGCGCTTCGGCCACCAGGTCGATCGCGGTGATCTGCGGCACGCCCACGCCTGCCACCACGCGGGTGGTGCAGATCGAGCCCGGGCCGATGCCGACCTTCACTGCGTCCGCGCCGCTGTCCAGCAGCGCCAGCGCGGCTTCACCGGTGCAGATGTTGCCGCCGATGACCTGCACGTTCGGGAAGTTCTTCTTGACCCAGCTGACGCGGTCCAGCACGCCCTGCGAATGGCCGTGCGCGGTATCGACCACGATCACGTCCACGCCGGCAGCCACCAGCGCTTCCACGCGGCGATCAGTATCGCCGCCGACGCCGACGGCCGCGCCGACCAGCAGGCGGGTGGCGATGTCCTTGGCAGCGTTCGGGAAGTCGGTGTTCTTCTGGATGTCCTTGACGGTGATCAGGCCACGCAGGGCGAAATCATCGTTGACCACCAGCACCTTTTCGATGCGGTTGCGGTGCAGCAGCTGCAGCACTTCATCAGACGCGGCGCCTTCCTTGACCGTGATCAGGCGATCCTTCTTGGTCATGATGTGGCGGACCGGATCGTCCAGCTCGGTCTCGAAGCGCATGTCGCGATGGGTCACGATGCCGGCCAGCAGGCCGTCGCTGCCCACCACCGGCACGCCGGAGATGTTGTGCGCCTGGGTCAGGGCCAGCACGTCGCGGATGGTGGTTTCCGGGCCGACGGTGATCGGGTCGCGGATGACACCGGCCTCGAACTTCTTGACCTTGGCCACTTCCGCGGCCTGCTGCTCCACGCTCAGGTTCTTGTGGATGATGCCCATGCCACCCAGCTGTGCCATGGCGATGGCCAAGCGTGCTTCGGTGACGGTATCCATGGCGGCGGACAGGATCGGAAGCTTGAGCTTCAGGTCGCGCGTCAACCGCGTTTCGAGGTTGACGTCCTTGGGCAGGATGGTCGAATGAGCGGGGACGAGCGAGACGTCGTCGTAAGTGAGTGCTTCAGCCTGGATGCGCAGCATCGGCATACCCGAGATGTGGGGAAGCGCGACATTTTACCCTGTTTTGGCGACCAAGAACAGTAATTTTGGTAACCGGAAATAGGTAATCCTGCGACACAGTGTCGCGCGGGCGGGGATCTGTTCAGGGCACCTACCGAAGCGGGTAGTGCCGGCCGCTGGCCGGCAA
>NZ_JBFTNR010000267.1:0-7122 GCF_056665995.1 Stenotrophomonas sp. 05L44_2 | reverse complement strand
GGCCAGCGCTACGTGCCTGCGTACCGATTCCAGTACCTGCTCGCGGGTCATCCGCAGCTTGTGCTCACGGTGCAGCGGGCTGGTCGACAGGAACACATGCAGGCGCGGGTTGGCAGCGGCTTCCAGCGCACGCGCCGAGGTTTCGATGTCGGCCTGCAGGCAGCGCGACAGCACCGCCAGGCTCAGGCTCGGGCGGCGCAGTTCGCGGCCGATCAGGGCCATCGCTTCGCGGTCGGACTGCGAGCTGGCCGGGAAGCCGGTCTCGATGATGTCCACGCCCAGTTCGTCCAGCGCACGCGCCATCACCAGCTTCTGCGGCGGGCTCATGCTGCAGCCGGGGGACTGCTCGCCGTCACGCAGGGTGGTGTCGAAGATGCGGATGCGCGGGGTGGTAATTCGTTCGATGGTGGTCACAGGGAAATCTCCTCGACAGCGGGTGCGACGGCTTGCAGGGGGGAAGGGGAAGGCGTGGGAAAAGCGGTGGCGGTCGCCTTGCCGGGCGAGCGCGGGGTTTCTGCCCGGCGCCGGCGCGGCTTGCGTGGCGGGCGTGGGCGGATGTCGGTGAGCAGGCCGGCGAGCACGCCGGCGTCGATGTTGCCGCCGGAGACGACCGCGCACTTGCGGCGCCCGGCGACGCGACGGCCGGCGGCCAGTGCCAGCGCACCGGCGCCTTCGGCGATGATGTGTTCTTCCAGTGCCAGCCGCACCAGGGTCTCGCGCAGCTCGGCTTCGCGCACGATCACCACATCGTCCAGCAGCGAGGTACACAGGCGACGGGTCAGGAAACCGGGGATCTTCACCCGCACGCCATCGGCCAGCGACGGCACAGGATTGATCTCGCGCACGTCGCCGCGGATCGCGCGGGCCATCGAATCGACCCCCTCGACCTGCGCGCCGACGATGCGCACGCCCTGTGACTTCAGCGCCAGGGCGACGCCGGATGCCAGGCCGCCACCGCCGATCGGTACGATCACCACGTCCGGCGCGTGTGCGRCCAGCTCGATGCCTACGGTGCCCTGGCCGGCGATGACATCGGCATCGTCGAAGGCGGACAGGAAGCGGTAGCCGTGGCGCTGCGCCAGTTCGACGGCGAACGCATAGGCCTCGTCATAGCTGTTGCCGTGCTGGCGCACCGTTGCACCCCAATGGGCGACGCCAGCGATCTTGGTGGCCGGTGCGCCATGCGGCATCACGGTGATGGCTGGCACATCCAGGCGATAGGCGGCCCAGGCCACGCCCTGGGCGTGGTTGCCGGCCGAGGCGCAGATCACCGGCCGGGTATCGCCACGTTCGCGGGCGGCCAGCAGGGCATTCAGCGCGCCGCGCACCTTGTACGAGCCGGTGCGCTGCAGGTTTTCCAGCTTCAGCCAAGTGCCGAAGCGCTCGGCATGATGCAGCGGCGTGGGCGGCAGGAAGCGGCGCAGGCGGGCCTGCGCAGCCAGTACGTCGGCAACGGTTACATCGCCGACATCGCTTTCCTTGCTGGCGTCAGCGGCCGGCATGGACCACCAGCAGGGTGTTGCCGACCACCGCATGCGGGCACGGGCGGCGAAGAAGACGCCTCCGTACCGGCACCGTGTTGCAAACGGTACGGGCGTTCATGCGGATGCTCCTTCCAGTGCGGTCATCTGCACCGAAACGCAGTCGTAGATCTTTTCCATCTGCCGGCACAGCGTTTCCGGCGGGCGCTGGCTGTCCACCACCAGTTGCAGGTGCCAACGGCCATCATCGGCGGCCACCGGCGCACCGGTGATCGCGCGCGGCGCGAAACCGCGGCGTTCGGCCATGCCGATCACGCGCAGCAGCGCGCCCTCGGCCGGTTGCAGCACCAGGTCAAGCCGGTATTGCATTGGGGATCTCCTGGCGTGCATGTGCAGGGTTGCTTTCCAGCATGGTGCTGTTGGCGGTATTGGGCGGTACCAGCGGCCACACGTTCGCGCGTGCATCGATGGCCACGTGCAGCAGGGCCGGGCCGGGTTCGGCCAGCAGCGCGGCCAGGCCACCTTCGACGTCATCACGTGCGTCGATGCGCGTGGCCGCGATGCCGAACACCTTGGCCAAGGCGACGAAGTCCGGGTTGTCGGACAGGTCGATCTCGCTGTAACGCTCGGCAAAGAACAGTTCCTGCCACTGCCGCACCATGCCCAGCGAACTGTTGTCCAGCAGGATGATCTTCACCGGCAGGCGGCAGCGGGCGATGGTCGCCAGCTCCTGCACGTTCATCATGAAGCTGCCATCGCCGGAGACCAGCACCACCGTGCGCTCGGGGCAGGCGAACTGCGCACCCATCGCCGCCGGCAGGCCGAAGCCCATCGTGCCCAGTGCACCGCTGGTCAGGTGGTTGCGCGGATGAGTGAAGCGGCAGTGCTGCGCAACCCACATCTGGTGCTGGCCGACGTCGCAGGCGACCACCGTATCGGCCGGCGCCAGTTCGCTCAGGCGCTTCAGCAGCGCCGGGGCGTAGATGTGCTGGCCGGGTGCGTCGTAGCGCGCGGCGAAGCGATCGCGATGCTGGGCGCAGCGCTTGCGCCATGCGTCCTGATGGGCCTTGGGGGAGGGGAAGGCCGCACGCAGGGCGCGGATGGCGTGGCCGACGTTGCCGGGCACGGCGACATCGGCGCTGCGCAGCTTGGAGATCTCGTACGCATCGGCATCGATGTGCACCACGCGGGCAAACGGTGCGAACTCGGCCAGCTTGCCGGTCGCCCGATCATCGAAGCGCGCACCCAGCACCAGCAGCAGATCGCTTTCCTGCACGGCCATGTTCGCCGCGCGGGTGCCGTGCATGCCCAGCATGCCCAGCGACTGCGGGTGCTGGGGAGGCAGCGCGCCCAGCCCACGCAGGGTCATCACGGTGGGGATGGCGCTGGCTTCGACGAATTCGCGCAGGTCCTGCACGGCATCGCCCAGGGCGATGCCACCACCGGCGTAGACCACCGGCTTCTCGGCCGCCGCCAGAGCCGCGATGGCCTCGGCGATGGCCGCGTCGGCGGGGGCCGGCGGCGGTTCCACATTGGCCGGCACATGCGCCGGCAGGTGGCTGGCATCGGCCAGCTGCACGTCTTTGGGCAGATCGATCAGCACCGGGCCGGGACGGCCTTCGCGGGCGATGCGGAAAGCATCGGCCACCACGCGCGGCAGGTCATCGACGCTGCGCACCAGCCAGCTGTGCTTGACGATCGGCATCGTCAGGCCGAACACGTCCAGTTCCTGGAACGCATCGGTGCCCAGCAGCGGCGTGGCGACCTGGCCGGTGATGCAGACCATCGGCACCGAATCGAGCATCGCATCGGCGATGCCGGTGACCAGGTTCGACGCGCCCGGCCCGGAGGTCGCCACGCAGACGCCGACCTGGCCACTGGCGCGCGCAAAGCCGTTGGCGGCCAGTGCCGCGCCCTGCTCATGGCGCACCAGGATGTGCTTCAGCGACGAATCCACCAGCGCGTCGTAGAACGGCATGATGGTGCCGCCCGGATAGCCGAACAGCGTACGGACACCCTCGGCCTCCAGCGCCTGGGTCAGCCAGCGCGCGCCGTTGGGCGGCGCGCTGCGGTGTGTGGGAGAGTTCATGGGGGAACCTTGCAGAGCGGGTGGGGGTGCCGCGTTGTTACGCGGCTTGACCTTGCAACCAGACCATCTTGGCGCGCAGTTCCTTGCCTACCTTCTCGATCGGGTGCTCCAGGTCGGCCTGCTTGAACTTGTTGTAGTTCGGCAGGCCCGCTTCGTACTCGGCCACCCAGTTCTTGGTGAAGGTGCCGTCCTGGATGTCCTTCAGCACTTCCTTCATGCGCGCCTTGGTACCGGCGTCGATCACCCGCGGGCCGCTGACGTAGTCGCCGTACTGCGCGGTCTCGGAGATGAACTCCAGCATCCGCGAGATGCCGCCTTCRTAGAWCAGGTCGACGATCAGCTTCAGTTCGTGCAGCACTTCGTAGTAGGCGATTTCCGGCTGGTAACCGGCTTCGACCAGCGTCTCGAAGCCCGCCTGCACCAGTGCCGAAGCGCCGCCGCACAGCACTGCCTGCTCGCCGAACAGATCGGTTTCGGTTTCTTCCTTGAAGGTGGTCTGGATCAGGTTGGCGCGCGCACCACCCAGGCCGGCCGCATAGGCGAGCGCGTACTCGGCGGCCTTGCCGCTCTTGTCCTGGTAGACCGCCCAGATGCATGGCACACCGCGGCCGATTTCATATTCGCGACGGACCAGTGCACCCGGGCCCTTCGGTGCGACCAGCACGACGTCCAGGTCTTCGCGCGGCTTGATCATGTCGAAGTGCACGTTCAGACCATGCGCGAACAGAAGCACCGCGCCCTGCTTCATGTTCGACGCCAGCACGTCCTCGTACAGCTTCTTCTGCACCATGTCCGGGGTCAGCACCGCGACCAGGTCGGCATCCTTCACCGCATCGGCCGGTGCCTTCACGGTGAAGCCATCGGCCTGTGCCTTGACCTCGGTGGGGCCGCCCGGACGCAGGCCTACCACCACTTCGAAGCCGGATTCACGCAGGTTCAGCGCGTGCGCGCGGCCCTGGCTGCCGTAGCCGATGACGGCGATCTTGGTCTGGGGCAGTTCGTTGGTGCTCATGGGGGAGGTTCCTTGCGGGTGGGAAGAAAAAAGACGGCCGGCAGTCGAAGCGACGTACCGGCCGGTCAGGGAAAAGCGGGGAGGGCAGCGCCGCGCATCGCACAGGTACTGCCACCACGAGAGTTCGTGGTGCAGCAGGTCCAGGTTGTGGAGGAGGCGGTGGTCATGGTGGTTGCGTCTGAAACCAGGTCCTGAAATGAAAAAACCCGCACCTGGGCGGGTGCGGGTTTTTGAAGAGTTCCGGTGTGTTTGTTGCTTACACGCTGGCTCGTCCCGCACCTGTTGGTTGGGTAATAAGTACGGATGGTTGCTGCTGAAAGTGTTTCGGTGAACCCGAATTCACTCTTTTCAACGGGTTTTTTGCGCGGATTCCGGCGATACCAGCTGCGCTCGCCGGGTCGTGCAGCGCCCGGTGTGCCGCGGGAGGTTCCGCGCGCATTGCGATGCGTTCGTGGCAATGGCGCCCGTGGCTCCATGAGGCGCCCCATGACCTATGCCCGATGGCCCCCGGTCGCGGTAGYGGCGAAGATCCGGTCACCACCCCTTCCCTCGGAACCTGACCGTGTCCCGACGTCTTGCCCGTTCCCTGCTGGCAGCTGCCGTGCTGGCTGCCGTGCCCATGCTGTCCCAGGCCGCCGACCGCATTACCGGCCACACCTTCGCCACCCGTTCGGAGGTGATCGCCCCGCATGCGATGGCCGCCACCTCGCAGCCGCTGGCTACCCAGATCGCGCTGGACGTGATGAAGGCCGGTGGCTCAGCCGTCGATGCCGCCATTGCGGCCAACGCAGCGCTGGGGTTGATGGAGCCGACTGGCAATGGCGTCGGCGGCGACCTGTTCGCCATCGTGTGGGACCCGAAGACGCAGAAGCTCTACGGCTACAACGGCTCGGGCCGTTCGCCGAAGTCACTCACCCTGGCCGAGTTCCAGCGCCGTGGCCTGAAGGAGATCCCCGCGACCGGCCCGCTGCCGGTATCGGTGCCGGGCGTGGTTGATGGCTGGTTCGCGCTGCACGAGCGCTTCGGCCGCAAGCCGATGGCCGACAACCTGGCCCCGGCCATCCGCTACGCGCGCGACGGTCATCCCGTTGCCGAAGTGATTGCCTATTACTGGGATCGCTCGGTGCCGAAGCTGTCGCAGTAYCCGGGTTTCAAGGAACAGTTCACGATCGATGGCCACGCGCCGCGCAAGGGCGAGATGTGGAAGAACCCCAACCTTGCCGACACCCTGCAGAAGATCGCCGACGGCGGCCGTGATGCCTTCTACAAGGGCGACATCGCCCACACCATCGGCGATTACTTCAAGAAGAACGGCGGCTATCTGAGCTACCAGGACATGGCCGACCATCATGGCGAGTGGGTCGAGCCGGTCAGCAGCAACTACCGCGGCTACGACGTGTGGGAGCTGCCGCCCAACAGCCAGGGCATCGCCGCGCTGCAGATCCTCAACGTACTGGAAGGCTACGACTTCTCGAAGATTCCGTTCGGCTCACCCGAGCACGTGCATCTGTTCGTGGAAGCCAAGAAGCTGGCCTTCGCCGACCGTGCGCGCTTCTACGCCGACATGGCCTTCCAGCCCGCGCCGGTACAGAAGCTGATTTCCAAGGAGTACGCAGCGCAGCGTCGCGCGCTGATTTCGATGGACAAGGCGCTGAAGGAAGTGCAGCCGGGCACGCCCAAGCAGCTGGAAGAGGGCGACACGATCTACATGACCGTGGCCGATGCCGACGGCATGATGGTGTCACTGATCCAGTCCAACTACCGCGGCATGGGCAGCGGCATGGCCCCGCCGGGGCTGGGCTTCATCCTGCAGGATCGCGGCGAGATGTTCGTGCTGCAGAAGAACCATCCCAACGGTTACGCACCAGGCAAGCGTCCCTTCCAGACCATCATTCCGGCCTTCATCACCAAGGGCGGCAAGCCTTATGCAAGTTTCGGCGTGATGGGCGGTGCGATGCAGCCGCAGGGGCACGCACAGATCGTGATGAACCTGGTGGACTTCGGCATGAACCTGCAGGAGGCCGGTGATGCCCCCCGCATCCAGCATGAGGGATCGACCGAACCGACCGGGCAGGCGACGGCCATGACTGATGGTGGCGAGGTCAATCTGGAAACCGGGTTCCCGTACGAGACGGTGCGGGCGCTGATGCGCAAGGGGCACCGGGTGGTGTTCGCCGATGGTCCGTATGGCGGTTACCAGGCGATCCTGCGTGATCCGGAAACCGGCGTGTACTACGGCGCGTCGGAGAGCCGCAAGGATGGGCAGGCGGCGGGCTACTGAGGTTTCCCGGCCAACGGGCTGAGCCCCCTCTGCGGAGGGTTCAGAAGCGGGATCGCTTGCTGGGCCGGGTGGGTGGGCTGTTCGGGGGACGCCGTGAATCCGTCCCTGGAGGCTTGGCAGCCGCATCCATGCGGCTGACACCCCCGCCCAGCCCACCCACCCGGCCTCTGACAGTTTCCTGCGGCCGCCGCCGCAGCAAGAGAAAGAAGAAGATCAAAAGCAAAAGCAACAACAACAGCCGCGTGCTGATGGTTGGGGT